>JALSUJ010000635.1 GCA_027071355.1 Gammaproteobacteria bacterium
AATTGACCTGGTGATTATGGATTTAACCATTATTGGTGGTATGGGTGGGCAGGAAACCATCAAACAGTTAATAAAAATTGACCCACAGGTAAACGCACTGGTATCCAGCGGTTATTCCAATGATGATGTGATGGCACATTACAAGCGCTATGGTTTTAAAGGCACAATCAGCAAGCCTTATACTCAGCAGGTCCTGGCCACAGCTATTCAAACGGTTTTAATTCAGTAGAGACGAGAGCCAGTAATGCTTTCAGGGTATAAAAAAAATCTGTTGGTGATGATTATCGCTGTTGTGTTTGTCATCGTGTCTGTGTATCTGATTATTCGTGGTTATCAAACATTAAGTGCTACATTTGAGGCTTCGCAGGAAGTGCTGTCTGTACAACATCAACGCCAGCATGAACTCATGAAAATGTATGGTGCGGCAAGAGAACGTTCCGTGGTATTGCTGGAGATGTCAGTACAGAGTGATGCTTTTGCACTGGATGATTTACGTCAGAAGATGCGAGATCTGGCAGTTGTCTTTATTAAAGCACGTCATCGGCTGCAAAAAATCAATCATACTGATGCACACTGGACTCAGCTGGATACAAAACTGGGAAAAATGGTAGCTGAAAATTCAGTATTACAGAATCATGTTGCTGATTTATTTGCCGAAGGTAAAAACCAGCAGGCAGAAATTTTCATGATTAATAAAGTAGTGGTTAATCAGACGGATATTCTGGCGGCCATTAGTTTAATGGGACAGGCTGCAGAAAAAAATATTACCAGAATGACGCATTTATTAAATACTCAATTTTATAATGCTCAGCACGACTTCAGGCTGGTTGCGATAATTGCATTAAGTGTGTTTGTGATGGCTTTTGCTTTTCTATTAATACAACTTTTTCGTGGTGAGAATGTTCTTGCAAATTTATTACAACTTAGTGAAATTCGTTATGAAACCATTGTTGATAACATTAAGGATGGCATTATCAGTATGGATGAAAAGTGTGTTATCAGCAGCTTTAACCATAGCGCTGAAAAAATATTTGGTTATACCGAAAAAGAAATTGCGGGTAAAAGTATTAAGAAATTAATTGATAAAGACAGTTATATGCTGCTTGATGCATATATCAAAAATATACCTGAACAGAAAAGTACAACAGAAATTGAATTAAACGCAATACGCAGGAATGGTACACGGCTAATATTATCTATTGCTCTTACCGATACATGCATCCATGGTGGGCAACGGTTTAGCGGTATATTACGCGATATTACCGAACAGAGAAAGGCCCAGGATGAACTGGCCAAAGCCAGTAAACTTGAATCGGTTGGTGTATTAGCTGGTGGTATTG
>JALSUJ010000636.1 GCA_027071355.1 Gammaproteobacteria bacterium
GTGATCGCTGTTATATTATTGCCCCCAGCGAACACATGATACATCAGTTTCCCGGCTTGCCTGATGATGGCATGACAATCACCTATGATCGTTCCATAGCACTGGCCAATGAAGACATACAATTTTTTACTTGGGAGCACCCCATCGTCAGAACGGCAATGGATATGATCCTCAGTAATGAACTGGGTAATACCGCCATGACGACGATAGATAGCGCCCAGCTTAGTGAGATTAATGACACAATGCTTAAGCCTGGCAGTTTATTATTAGAGTGTCTATTTATATTACCAACCCGTGCCCATAAATCCTTACACGTTAATCGTTATCTGCCAGCCAATAGTATTCGTATTCTTGTTGATGAGCACCATTGCGATCTCAGTGAGCACATCAGCCACCATGACATTCATATTGGTGAAGCCAATAGCCAGAGAATTAAGAAAAACATTGCTCAGCAGATCATTCAAGTAAAAGAAGAAAACTTAAAAAAGATGATCGCCCATGCAGAGCAACTATGCTTACAACGCAGCCCAAAATTACTTGATGCAGCCAAGAAAGCCAGTGAAGCGGTCTTAATGAATGAAGTTGACCGTCTCAAAGCATTGGCTCAGGTCAACCCGAATATTCGTGATGAAGAAATTGATTTTTTTGCCCAACAACTCACCTCTCTTGATGACTTCTTTACTAGCATAAAACCAAGCTTAGATGCTCTGCGAGCCATTATTGTGACTTGATTGATGGCTTAATTATTAGCATAATACGCCACTGACTAACAATAAGGCACAAATCAGACAATGAGCCAGACAATGAGCATGAGTAAACCTCCTATTGATAATACCAATATTATTGCAGAAAAAATTTTAACGCCACCTATCGAGTTAAAAAAACAACTGCCCATTAACGAACGTGCTGAACAAACCATACTGAGTGGCCGTCAAGCCATTCGCAATATTCTTAGAGGGGATGATCACCGTCTCATTGTGGTCACAGGCCCCTGTTCGATTCATGATAGTCACTCTGCCAAAGAATATGCTCAACGGCTAAAAAAAATCAGTGATGAACTCAGTGATACCTTACTCATTGTCATGCGCATTTACTTTGAAAAACCCCGTACCACCGTGGGTTGGAAGGGTATGATCAATGACCCTGACCTTAATGGTAGCTTTAATGTGGCTGAAGGCTTGCATCAGGCTCGTGAATTATTGCTCTGGATGGCTGAATTAGGCTTACCGGTTGGTACAGAAGCTTTGGATCCTGTGACACCACAATATTTATCCGATTTATTTTCTTGGACAGCCATTGGTGCTCGCACCACCGAGTCACAAACCCATAGAGAAATGGCC
>JALSUJ010000637.1 GCA_027071355.1 Gammaproteobacteria bacterium
TCTTAGTCATTTCAACTAAAATTAATCCGTTTGTCTCAGGGCTGTTTATCTGGACCAGATATTTTCATTGGTGTTTTTTTCTGCTGATTACGGGTACTGGCCGGTTTTTTCCTGTTTTGTGTTTTCTTGTTCTTTTGTGCTGGTTTATGACCTCTTGCAACATCACCAGAACGCTGTCCGTCTCTATGACCCGGTTTGACTTTTTTAGGGCGTTTACGTCTGGGCGCTTTTAATTGCGACTGTGGCAAATTATTTACCGGTTCAAAACCATCTATTATTTTTCGGGTTAAGAGCTCACCAATCAAACGTTCTATATCAGATAATTGCTTAAACTCATCATGACTGACCAGAGATACCGCCTGACCCGTAGAACCAGCTCTACCGGTACGACCAATACGATGAATATAATCTTCCGGAACACTGGGTAAATCAAAATTAACCACCTGTGGTAACTGATCAATATCCAGACCACGCGCCGCAATATCTGTGGCTACCAGGGCACGAATTTTACCTCGTTTAAAACTGTCCAGAGCCCGGGTTCGAGCCCCCTGACTTTTATTACCATGAATAGCAGCGGCTTTAATGCCCTGCTGTTCCAGTTGTTTAGTCAGACGATTAGCACCATGTTTGGTACGGGTAAACACCAATACCTGTTCCCAGCGATTTTCCCAGATAAGATGGGTTAATAGCGCTGGCTTACTTTTTTTATCGACTGGACAGATCCACTGTTCTACTGATTTTGCTGTGGTATTTCGGGGACTGACCGAAATTTCAACGGGGTTGTGTACAATGGTTTTTGCCAGATCGCGAATCTGATCGGAAAAAGTCGCTGAAAACATCAGGTTTTGCCGGTCTTTAGGCAGCTTTGAGATGATTTTTCGAATATCATGAATAAAGCCCATATCGAGCATACGATCCGCTTCATCCAGCACCAGCACTTCCAGGTGGTTAAATCTAACAGCATTCTGATTATACAAATCCAGCAGACGACCCGGTGTGGCAATTAAAATATCAACGCCTTTACGCAGTTTCATCATTTGCGGATTAATTTTTACTCCACCAAAAACCACGGTTGAACTTAAGGGCAGATGCCTGCCATAAGTCTGTACACTTTCAGCCACCTGGGCTGCCAGTTCCCGTGTAGGAGTTAGAATTAAAGCCCGGGCCTGATTGGGTCCGGCTTTCTGGCCACGGGATAATATTTCCAGTATTGGCAAAGTAAACCCGGCGGTTTTACCCGTACCGGTCTGTGCTGCCGCCATAACATCCCTGCCTTCCAGAACTACTGGAATGGCTTTAGCCTGAACAGGTGAAGGCTGGTCATAACCCTGAGCAGCAA
>JALSUJ010000638.1 GCA_027071355.1 Gammaproteobacteria bacterium
GCCATCATCGGTTATAGTTTGCTGTTCTAAATCCACCGTCAGCTGATAGCCTTCATTAGCGTCTACCATTTCAAACAATTTATCTACTGTTTTCTCTGGTAAAACAATAGGTAACAAGCCATTTTTAAAACAGTTGTTATAAAATATATCAGCGAAACTGGGGGCAATAATAACTCTGATCCCAAAATCTTCCAGAGCCCAGGGGGCATGTTCACGGGATGAACCACAGCCAAAATTATCCCGTGCCAGCAGGATCTGTGCGCCCGCATAACGCGCCTGATTAAGTACAAAATCCGGATTAACTGCTCGGCTGGAATTATCCATACCCGGCTCACCATGATCCAGATAACGCCATTCATCAAATAAATTAGGGCCAAAGCCACTGCGTTTAATAGACTTTAAAAACTGTTTGGGAATAATAGCATCAGTATCCACATTAGCCCGATCCAGAGGAACTGCGATAGCTGTTAAACGGGTAAATTTTTCCATCATTATGCTCCTTATGCAACCGGTTTAAGTTTAGAACTGTCTATAAAATGACCGGCAACAGCCGCTGCTGCAGCCATAGCCGGACTAACCAGATGAGTACGCCCACCCTGCCCCTGACGTCCCTCAAAATTACGATTAGAGGTTGAAGCGCAACGCTGCTGCGGCTCCAGACGATCAGCATTCATAGCAAGACACATGGAACAGCCCGGTTCACGCCATTCAAAACCTGCCTCAATAAAAATTTTATCCAGACCTTCTTCTTCTGCCTGTTGTTTTATCAGACCGGAACCGGGAACCACCAGTGCCTGCTGAACATTATCGGCAACTTTTCTGCCTCGGGCTATTGCTGCAGCAGCTCGCATATCTTCAATACGGGAATTGGTACAGGAACCAATAAACACCACATCCACCGGTATTTCATTGATTGGCATCCCGGCTTCCAGCCCCATATATTTAAGGGCTGCTTTCATACCCTCTTTTTTAACCGGATCGGTTTCCTGTTCAGGATCAGGCACAGACTCATTAATTGCAATAGTCATTTCAGGTGAAGTCCCCCAGGTTACCTGCGGCTGAATACAGGCGGCATCCAGAAAAACCTCTTTATCAAACATAGCACCTTCGTCAGTATGAAAATCACGCCAGTAATTAACAGCCATATTCCATTGCTCACCTTTGGGTGCATAGGTTTTACCTTTGACATATTTAATAGTGGTTTCATCCACTGCAATCATTCCCGCACGGGCACCGGCCTCAATAGCCATATTGGAGATGGTCATACGCCCTTCCATAGACAGGGACTGTATGGCCTCTCCAGAAAATTCAATAGCATAACCCGTTCCACCAGCCGTACCAATTTTGCCTATAATAGCCAGTATAATGTCTTTAGCCGTCACACCCAATTTTAACTGGCCATCCACTCTAACCAGCATATTTTTTGATTTTTTCTGAATCAGACACTGAGTCGCCAGCACATGCTCCACTTCTGAGGTGCCGACCCCAAAGGCCAGCGTACCAAAAGCACCATGAGTAGAAGTATGAGAGTCGCCACAGACCAGCGTCATCGCCGGAAGCGTTGCGCCCTGCTCAGGGCCTATAACATGCACAATACCCTGGCGAATATCATCCATTTTAAATTCTGTAATGCCGAAATATTCACAATTCTGATCCAGTGTATCTACCTGAATTTTAGAAATGGGATCATCTATTCCTTCAGAGCGATTGGTCGTCGGCACGTTATGATCAGGAGTGGCCAGATTAGCAGATACTTTCCAGGGCTTGCGATTAGCCAGACGAAGTCCTTCAAAAGCCTGGGGCGAGGTCACTTCATGGATTAACTGCCGGTCAATATATAATAAGGAAGTACCATCATCATTTTTCCTGACCTCATGACTGTCCCATAATTTATCGTACAGGGTTTTTGCACTCATATTTTCTCTCCTGAGGGAATTACGCCAGAGACGGTTTATTTTTCAACTATTAGATAAAAGATAAGCAGTTATTAGATAAAAGATAAACAGTCTCAATATTAGACGCTATATTAACCCCATAGTTTTGATAACTCAAATTCATTTTTTTTATATTTTGTATAACTTTTTGTTATACTTATTCTATCTTGGCTCCTTAATAAAATTTGAATGCATAAAGAGTATTAGATTATATGGATATTCCCTCTATAGAAACATTTTTAATGGTTGCTAAAACCCGTTCATTTTCGCTCGCTGCAGAAGCACTTTATTTAACCCAGCCTGCTATTAGTAAACGCATCTCAGCTCTGGAAAATGAACTTAAATACCCCTTATTTGACCGAATTAAAAAAAATATCGTTCTGACAGAAGCGGGCAAAATATTTTTACCCCGAGCTGAAAAAATCATTGCAGAACTCAAAGACAGCAAAAATGCCCTGGCTGAAATGGAAAATGTAGTATCCGGAGAGTTTTTAATGATCACCAGTCATCATATTGGCCTGCATTATCTGCCGCCGGTTTTAAAACAGTACGTCAACCAGTATCCCCAGGTGGATCTACACCTTAATTTTATGGAATCTGAAGCAGCCTGCCAGGCGGTGGAAAAAGCTGAAATTGAACTGGCGGTTATCACCCTGCCCAATCATCCCGCTCCAAGTCTGGAGCGGGTAAAGATCTGGTCTGATCCTTTAAGTATTACCGTCAATAAACATCATGCCATTTTAAATTCTAAAACCGATCCGGCAAACACGCTTCGTATTGATCAGCAGACACTGAAAAAACTCTGTAATTTTCCACTAATCCTGCCGGACAAAGGCACTTTTACCAGAGAGTTAATTGACCGTAATTTAGCTAATCTTAATCTGGATGTTCAGGAAAAGCTGTCTAACAATTATCTGGAAACCATTAAAATGATGGTCAGTGTAGGACTGGGCTGGAGTGTTCTGCCGGATACTTTAATCGATCAGTCTCTAATCCAGTTACAGGTCAAAGGTTTTAATGCACAAAGACAATTAGGTATTGTCACCCATAAAGATCGAAGCCTGTCTCAGGCCGCACTAAAAATGAAGCAACTGATAATCAATGCCAGAGCATAAGCCCTATAATAACTTACGACTTACGACTTACGACTTACGACTTTTTTAAGTTTTTCACCTTTTGATATGATTTTTGCACAAAATGTCATTGTTTTACTGGCTTTTTAGAATAGACTCAGAGTAAATGTGAACAAGTTCACGCTTTAAATGAAGGGGGATATTCTTCATGTACCGACAAAATATTACAAAAATAATAAGTGCTGTTATTTTTCTTGCTGCCAGCACCGTAACTTTAGCTTCAGACAATAATAACACTGCTGAACCAATTTATCCTGATGACCAGATTCATGAACAAATTGATTCCAATAGCTGGAAATTTTATAAACTGGAACTGGATAATCCAGCCAAGCTCACTATTAAGTTAAGGAAGCTTTCTGATGATGTGGATTTATATGTGGCTAAAACACAAAAACCCACCACCAGTGAATATTTATGCGCACCCAGAAAATCCGGCAAGCGTATTGAAACATGCCGCCTGAGCGCTCAGAAGTATGATGTTTTATATATTGGTATTTTCGCTAAAGCCGACAGTGATTATCAACTGGGCGTCAGTGCCCGGGACATAAAACTCCTGTCCTGGTCAGATTATAAACAATAATTACCTGAGACGGTATCTGCCTGTTCTCCATGCACTACATGGAAACAGGTATGCTTTACAGATAATTTATAATTTTCGCCATAATACCTCGCCGCCAGATTTTTTATCCAGCATCTCCAGATATTGCTCATGTGCTACGAGTTCAGCTTCAGTTGCTTTTAGTACTTTTAATGGTTTTCTACTATCAGACAGCCTGTTAATTTTTTCCTGCTTATCGGTACCGTCAGAATCACTCAGGATCAGACGAGTCTGTCCCCCGGTCATGGCCAGATAAACTTCAGCCAGGATCTCGGAATCCAGTAAAGCACCGTGCAGCTCTCGATTACTATTATCTATATAGTAACGCTTACATAGGGCATCCAGAGTATTCTTCTGACCTGGGTGCATATTCCGAGCCATTTTAAGGGTATCAAGAATGCTGCAATACTCTTCAATTTTGTTGATTGACTGCTGTATTTGCTTTTCCAGCAGAGAAAATTCATGATTAATAAATCCCACATCAAAGGGTGCGTTATGAATAACCAGCTCAGAACCTTTGACAAAATTCAAAAAATCATCGTATATATCCGCAAAATAAGGTTTATCAGACAAATATTCATTGGTAATACCATGTATTTCTATAGCACCGTCATCCACTATACGCTGTGGATTGATATATTGATGATAGGTATTGCCTGTCAGCTTCCTATCCACCAGTTCGACACAGCCTATTTCAATAATACGATGTCCTGCAGACGGTTCCAGACCTGTAGTTTCTGTATCAAGAACAATTTGTCTCATATTTTCTCTATTCCTTTATTGGCCAGTTCATCCGCCCGTTCATTTTCATAATGACCGGAGTGACCTTTTACCCAGTTCCAGGTAATTTGATGTTTTTGTGCCAGTGTATCAAGCTGTTTCCAGAGATCCGCATTTTTAACCGGCTTTTTACTGGCCGTCTTCCAGCCCCTCTTCTTCCAGTTTTCTATCCACTCGGTGATCCCTTTTCTTAAATACTGAGAGTCAGTGGTTAACACCACTTCACAGGATCGTTTTAACTGGGACAAAGCTTCAATAGCCGCAGTCATTTCCATACGATTATTGGTGGTTTCACTTTCTCCTCCACAGTATTCTTTAATGGTATCTTTATATTTCATTAAGGCTCCCCAGCCTCCCGGTCCGGGATTACCTTTACAGGCGCCATCAGTATATATATAAACTTTATTATCCATTTACACTTTAGTCTTTTTCTGGTGATCTGCAACGGTGATACGCAAATCCTTGAACCCTGCAGGCTCAATGGTGTTGGTGCCAATTATAGCTTTGGTAAATTTCCATTTTTCCGGAATGGGCGTTAATGTGGACACTCGTTTGGTAGCAACCATTAAATACCCCCCGGCTGGTAATAAGCGGGATGTTTTGCCTGCATATTCCATAAATTCCAGTTTCTGGAGTAATGCTGCATTCTTTATCGGAGGCCGGTAAAAATATTCACCCACTAATTGTATATCAAAACCCAGTAGTTTTAACCAGTCACGTAAACGTTTCTGACTCAGTAAATGTCCACAGGACGGCAGAGGAACTTTCTCTCTGTGCTCCTTAGTAGCAACCCGGTATCTGATTTCCCAGTATTTATGCCAGAAGCCCCACAGACTAAAAGGATTAAAGCAAAGTATTATCGCTTTACCTTCAGCCACAAGCACACGCTCGACCTCCCGAAGGATCTGATGCGGGTGCTGCTCAAATTCCAGAGTATGGGGTAATACAACCGCATCTATGGAATGATTCTGGATGCCCAGATTAGTAAATTCAAGCAGAATATCTCGTTGTTCAACGGGCTGATCTATATTACTGACAGAATCACCAACATACTGAAAGGACGTTCTGGAGCCTGAGCTTAAATCACTATCATCCAGCGAGCCTAACTGCAGTAAATTATAACCGAATATCTGTTCCAGCAACCCATCAAGACATTGCTTTTCACTCTTTAAAAAAGCCTGTCCTAAATCCGTTGTGTACCACTGATGAACCATCTTCCATGGCTCATCAAAAACACAGGGCTTAGGGGGATAATGAGGCTCTTTTTGCCTGAAAGGTGAAAATATATTCCCGGGATTATTCATTTTAATGGTACATTTGTGTCATAATTAAAAACCATGAATCCTTTAAAAGTTACCTGTATTCCTGCATTTGATGATAATTATATCTGGTTTATCCATGCTTTACCCGGAAACAATCCAGAAAAAAAATCACAACAGCAGATTATTATTGTTGATCCCGGAGAAGCTTACCCGGTACTTCAGGCAATTAAGGCACATAATTATCAGCCTGAGGCTATTTTCATTACCCACCACCATGGCGATCATACTGGTGGTGTAAAAGAGATTCTGGAGCATTATCCCGTTCCGGTTTATGGCCCGGCTACAGAAAATATTCCCGCAATTAGCCATAAACTTGATGAAACAAAAACTGTATCACTGAATTCTATGGGATTATCATTTAAGATATTAGATGTACCCGGTCATACCCGGGGACATATTGCCTATTTAAGTCAGAATAACGGCCCTAAGAGTCTTTTTATCGGTGATACACTATTTGCTGGTGGCTGTGGGCGTCTGTTTGAAGGCACGGCAGAACAAATGCAGCACTCACTGGCCAAACTTCTTGAAATGGACGGCAATACCCTGGTTTATTGTGCCCATGAATACACCGAGGATAATCTGGTTTTTGCCCGGCGAGTTGAACCGGATAACCCCGAACTGATACAAAGAATAAAGAATACTCAGGTATTACGCCGAGACGGCAAAGCAACCGTACCTTCTTTACTTAAACTGGAAAAACAGACCAATCCTTTTTTACGTTTTAATAGTGACCGCGTTATTAAGGCAGCAGAACAATTTGCGGGCAAAAAATTAACTAGCCCTGCTGAGGTATTTGGAACTGTCCGTTACTGGAAAGACACTCTTGATTAAATTGACACATTATTTTATTTTAGTTATTTCAGTTCTGTTTTTACTCAATGGCTGTAGCACCACCAGTGATACTCTATTTGATAAAAATTCACTATTATCCAGTGATTTTCTTAAGGACACTCAAACAGACAAAATAGATGCCAGTATTGATCCGGTTATGGAATCAACCCGTCAGGCTATTGCTGAACAATCAGAACAGACGGTTGCACAAACTTCATCTGATACTCAAGAATATAAAGATCTCTGGTTACGATTACCTGAAATGTTTCAATTATCCGCGATAGAAAATCCTAAAATAGACCAATACAAAAGCTGGTATTTAAAACATAAAACTTACTTAACCAAAGTATCACATCGTGCCGAGCCTTATCTGTATCTTATTACAGAAGAAGTAGAAAAACGTCATCTTCCCGGTGAACTTGCACTATTACCCATTATTGAAAGTGCTTTTAAGCCTCATGCCCGTTCCAGTCAGAAAGCCGCCGGACTCTGGCAGTTTGTTCCTGCCACCGGTCGCCATTTCGGACTTAAACAAAACTGGTGGTTTGATGGTCGCAAAGATATTTATCAATCCACCAATGCCGCTTTAACCTATCTTGAACAGTTAAACCAGTACTACAAAGGCGACTGGTTACTAACCCTGGCGGCCTATAATGCCGGGGCAGGTACAGTAAACAAAGCTGTCAGAAAAAATCGAAAAAGAGGCAGAGCTATTAATTACTGGTCTCTTGATTTACCTAGAGAAACCAGAAATTATATTCCCAAACTACTGGCTGTTTCGGAGCTGATAAAAAACCATAAGCAATATGATATCAGATTAAATCCCATTGCTAACAGCCAGCGTTTAACACTGGTGGATACTGAAGCCCAGATTGATTTGTCACTCGCGGCAAAAATGGCCGGGATCAGCCTTAAAAAAATAAAAATTTATAATCCGGCATTTAAACAATGGGCAACCGATCCGGAAGGTCCTCATCATCTGTTATTGCCTGTGGATAAAGCAGAACGCTTTAAAACTGCTCTGTCAAAACTGGATAAGAATGATCGGGTCAAATGGTACCGACATAAAATCCGCTCTGGAGAAAGCCTGAGTGTGATTGCGCATAAGTATAAAATTACTACCCGAGTCCTTAAAACAGCTAATAAATTAAAGTCCACTCGTATCCGGGCCGGTAAATATCTGATGGTACCCATTGCTGCAAATCATGAAAAAGTACTGGCGCAGTCAGAGCCAGTCATAGCAGCCACCCGGCTTACAAAAAAAACGCTATCCTCACCTGCTGCCGGACAGTTTCATTACACCGTTAAAAGAGGTGACTCATTCTGGAAAATAGCCCGCCGCTTTAACATATCACACAAAAAACTGGCCGCCCTAAATGGCTTCTCCGTTAATGATACACTATCCATTGGACAAACGTTAAAAATTAGTACGGCTGATAAAGTATCTAATGCCCGCCACAACAGTATTAATTATCAGGTACAAAATGGTGACTCATTATATGTTATTTCCAGACGCTTTAATGTATCTATCATTGAACTGAAAAACTGGAACAATTTGAATAATAAAAAATATCTCCACCCGGGCCAGAACCTGAAAGTTTATCTACCTAGCCAAAAACAGGCTATATAAAGCTGATAATAAGGTAATAGATGAAAGCTCTACACTATAAAAGAATAATTCAAAAGGTGTCTATCAGCAAATGAAGGTTCTTATTATTGAACGTTCGCGTCTTCAGCAAACTGTTTTATCACGTATTTTTACTGGTGAAGGCATTATTGTTTCTTTAGCCAGTAGTTATAAGGAGGCCATTGATAAACTGTATCAGGAGCAAATTGATATGGTTTGCAGCGGTTTTCAACTGGATAATGGTAAAACAGGAATTGAATTAGCCAGAGAAATTCGCTTTATTGAGCGCTATAAAGACATCCCCATTATCTTAATGGCTTCTATGGAAAAAGACATCTCTACTGAGCTTGCCTATCAGGCCGGAGTTACCGAGATATGCAGCCGCTGTACCTATGAGGTGGTTTCAAACAAGATACAGGCGATTCTTAATCGTCGAATCTGCAATATCAGTGCACGAATTTTATATGTTGAAGACAGCAAGACAGCCGCCTTACTCACCATGCGAGATCTCAAAGAAACTAATATTATTTTTGATCATTTTTATAGTGCCGACGAAGCCTATGACGCCTATCAAAAAAATCACGGGGTCTATGATATGGTTATTACCGATGTGGTCATTGAAGGTAAACTGGATGGTCTCGGCTTTGTTCGCGCCATTCGCCAGATAACGCCGGAAAATTATAAAATGCCTGTTTTAGCTGTTTCCGGTTTTGATGATACGTCCCGGCGGGTAGAATTACTACGCTCTGGTGCCAATGATTATATTGTAAAACCCTATGTCAAAGAAGAACTTCTGGTTCGGGTTAAAAATCTGATCACCACCAAACATCTTTTTGATCAGGTTGAGATACAACAGGAGCAACTGTATTTACAGGCAACAAAAGATACCCTCACTGGCTTGCATAATAGACATGCCTTAAATTCTTTTTTACCTAAACTTAGCAGTGCTGCTATTCGACACAATAAACCCATTGGTATCCTGTTTTTTGATATTGATCATTTTAAACAGGTTAATGATACTCATGGACATATTATCGGCGATAATGTCCTGGAACAAATGGGACAACTAATTTCATCTAATTTTCGAGGTGAAGATTTTACTGCTCGCTATGGCGGTGAGGAGTTTATTGTCATTCTTTTTGATACCAACTATGAACAGACCAATGCGATTGCTGAAAAGTTCAGAACTAAAATTGAAAATAGACTTTTTTCTGATTTAAAAATTACCGTCAGTATTGGGACTTTAACGGTAAAAATAACTAGAGATACGGATATCAGTCAGCTGATAGATAAAGCCGACGAAGCACTTTATTTAGCAAAAAATTCAGGGCGAAACAAAGTCTGCTCAACCAATATGCTGCAATAACTAAAAATAATAATACCGAAAAAGAAATTCAACACCTGACAAAACAGCTCGGTCCTGCATCCGTTTCAGGAAATCTGACAGTCTGCAATAATAGCTTCCAATGCCTTTAACGGGTTTTTACTGGCGGTAATAGGACGGCCAATGACCAGATAGTCAGACCCTGCCAGTAAGGCCTGGGAAGGAGTCATAATACGCTGTTGATCACCCACATCTGATCCTGCCGGTCTAACCCCAGGCGTCACCAGACAAAAATCCTCAGCCACTTCTTGTTTTAATAATTCAGCTTCCAGAGGAGAACAGACTACCCCATCCAGACCTGAGTCTCGAGCCAGATTGGCCAGCCGTAGAACCTGTAGTTCCGGCTCTATATCCAGCCCGGTTTCAGCAATATCCTGTCGAGAGAGGCTGGTAAGTACTGTTACCCCAATTAATAACGGTTTTTGCGATGTACCGCTTATAGCCTTACGAGCCGCCTGCATCATTTTTCGACCACCCGAAGCATGTACATTAACCATCCAGACACCAAGATCTGCTGCCGCCTCACAGGCAGCAGCAACAGTATTCGGAATATCATAGAATTTTAAATCCAGAAAAACATCAAAACCTTTACCAATAAGTTCTTTTACCAGATCAGGACCACAGCGAACAAACAGCTCTTTGCCGACTTTTAAACGACATAATTCAGGCTGTAATTGATTGACCAGATTCAAAGTAGAAGCTTTATCTTTAAAATCCAGTGCAATAACCACCGGTGATATTTGATTCATAATTTGATTACTCTCCTTCAATACCCTGAATTGGTTTAACAGAGCTCCAGGACTTGCAGCCTGGACACTGCCAGTACATGGTTTTAGCCTTAAAACCGCATTGATCACATTGATAAATCGGTTTATCCTTTAATAGATTATTGGTAATTTCCTGCAAAATAAGCAAGTTGTCATGAGCTGTACCCTTAGTAAAATCCAGGCTAATTTCAATCAGATAACTCAAACCTCTTATAGATGGTTTTTTTCTAAGTGTTTCTACAACAAAAAGAGCCGCAGCTTTATCTCCAGATTCATATCGGATCTGCTCTGAATACAATAAAACGGACGTAATACCACCATACTTTTTTAATGAATGCTCCAGAAATGATTTAATTTCCTTACTTTTTTTCAATTCTTTATAACATTGCACCAGGGGTTCCAGCACCTCAGATAAAAGCATTGGGTCCTGTTGTTCTACCCGTCGATAAGCACGGGTTGCAGCTTTACAGTTTCCCAGGTCTTTGTTCAGGTTACCTTCCAGAATACTGGCTCGAACCGATTGTTTATCAGTACCCAGGGCTTTTTTTACCTGTAATAAAGCTTCTTTAAAGTTACCTGATTTTTGACTGATTAATGCCAGTTCACAATAAAAGTGAGCCACCTGTCTGGAGTAAGAGATATTACTGGCAGCTTCCAGTTTTTTGGCAATATAAATGGCTTCGTCCCAGTCATGTTCCTGCTGGTAAATAGACAGCAGATATTTCAGTGCGTTCTGTACATGAGATTGTTTTTTTAATAGTTCCTGAAACAGATTTTCTGCCCGATCCAGCAGACCGGCATGCATAAAATCTCGAGCCAGTTCAAATAGAGCGTCATTACGCCTGGATAGACTTAAGGACGGTTTAGCGATGACATTTTGGTGAATTTTTATTGCCTGCTCTACCTCACCCCGCTGACGGTATAGGTTGCCCAGAGCAATATGGGTATCAACAGTCTCTTCGCCGACTTCCAGCATACCCGCAAATACATTAATGGCTTTGTCGGTCTGCTCATTTAATAGATAATTCAGACCTTTGAAGTAATCTGATGTCAGTGAATAAGATACTGGAGTTTGTTTTTTTTCGGCTTTTCGACGTCCCATAAAAATACCCAGCATAAATGCCAGGATGATGAATGGAAGAGAAATAAATAAAGGCGAATTGTCAATCATTCAACCAGCAGCCTCTATTCAGGTTTTGGGCATATTTTCTAGTATCATAATTAGTCAAAGCTGCTTGTCAGATGCTTCAATAAGCGTTACTGAGTTTTCTTCAGCTTTCTTAATCTGTCGTTGAGCACGGCGTAATTGATGGCGAAGACTGATAATAACCAGACTGTTTATTAATGTGGCTAACACGGCGCCAATTATTATTGCACCCACCAGCAATATAGATAAGGGTTGTGTAATACTGCCATAATAAAAATTGAAAACTACTTCATCGGCATTAACAATGGCTATGGCTACACCCAGAGCCATAAAAATTAATAAAAAGAGAATGCTGAGAAGTCGCTTCATGACCATACCAGTTTTTTGATATTTAAAATAAACGCTGCGTATATAAAATTAAATTAATGAATTATAAAATTTAAAGTATTTCTTTAGCTCGGGTTTTATTAACACGTTCTCTTAATTCTTTACCCGGTTTAAAATGTGGGACATATTTAGAAGCCAGAGTAACTGCATCTCCGGTTTTAGGATTTCTGCCTGTTCTAGGCGGACGGAAATGTAAAGAAAAACTACCAAAGCCTCGAATTTCAATTCGCTCACCAGAAGCGAGGGTTAAGGCCATATGATCCAGCATTGTCTTAACAGCCAGTTCAACATCTTTATATGCCAGCTGGGACTGTTTTTGAGCCAGTGCTTCAATCAACTCAGATTTTGTCATTGTATTTTTATCCTTAGGTCGATTGCTATATTTTTAGCTTGTATAAACAAAAAAACATTCGGGTATCAGTAATCTGTACTGATACCCGAAATTGTTTTTATTTTTTGCTTAACTGATCTTTAAGCAGATCACCCAGAGAGGTGGTTGCTGAACCGCCATCTGTGTATTCCTGCATAACTTCAGCTTCTTCAGCCGCGTCTTTCGCTTTAATAGACAGGTTAATAACCCGACTCTTACGATCAACACCGATGAATTTTGCTTCAACTTCATCGCCAACTTTCAGTAAAGTTGTTGCATCTTCAACACGTTCACGGGACAGCTCTGAAACTCGCAGGTATGCATCCACCCCGTCTGCCAGCTCGATAACCGCACCACGTGCATCCACTTCCTTAACCGTTCCGTTAACAATAGAACCTTTAGGATTTGCAGCAACATAAGTTGAGAACGGGTCCTGATCCATCTGCTTAACACCCAGTGAAATACGCTCACGTTCAGGGTCAACAGCCAGCACTACAGCTTCCAGTTCATCACCTTTCTTGAAGTTGGTAATCTCATCTTCACCGGTACTGTTCCAGGAAATATCAGACAGGTGGATAAGACCGTCAATACCACCTTCCAGACCGATAAAGATACCAAAATCAGTAATAGACTTGATGTTACCCTTAACCTTGTCACCCTTATTATGAGTGGCTGAGAAAACTTCCCATGGGTTTTGAGAGCATTGCTTCATTCCTAAAGAAATACGACGACGCTCAGGGTCAATATCCAGAACCATGACTTCAACTTCATCACCTACATTACAAACTTTAGATGGATGAATATTCTTGTTAGTCCAGTCCATTTCTGAAACGTGAACCAGGCCTTCAACACCTTCTTCAATCTCAACGAAGCAGCCATAATCAGCCAGGTTCGTTACCTTGCCCTTCAGGCGAGTACCTTCAGCATAACGAGCTTTGATTTCCAGCCATGGATCATCGCCAGTCTGCTTAAGACCCAGAGAAACACGTGAACGTTCACGGTCAAACTTAAGAACTTTAACATCAATCTCATCACCAATGGATACGATTTCGCTAGGATGCTTAACACGCTTCCAGGCCATATCAGTGATATGCAGAAGTCCGTCAACACCACCCAGATCAATAAATGCACCGTAATCAGTAAGGTTCTTGACGATACCTTTAACGGTCTGACCTTCTTCCAGATTTTCCAGCAATTGTTCACGTTCAGCAGAGTTCTCAATTTCAACCACTGCACGACGGGAAACGACAACGTTATTGCGTTTTTGATCCAGCTTGATCACTTTAAATTCAAGCTCTTTACCTTCCAGATAAGTGGAATCACGGACTGGACGGACATCGACTAATGAGCCAGGCAGGAAGGCACGAATATCACCGAGTTCAACGGTGAAGCCACCCTTAACCTTATCAATAATTGTACCTGTTACTGTTTCATCAGCATCAAACGACTTGTCTAAACGAATCCATGCCGCAGCACGCTTCGCTTTCTCACGAGACAGACGAGTGGAGCCATAGCCATCTTCAATAGTATCAAGAGCAACTTCAACTTTGTCACCTACCTTGATTTCACCATCGTTGGCAAATTGTTCCAGAGGAATTTCACCTTCCGATTTCAGGCCGGCATTAACGATAACGTAATCGTTATCAATACTGACAACCTCACCTGTTACCAGAGAACCTGGTTTCATTTCAGTCTTTTTTAAACTTTCTTCAAATAATTCAGCAAAACTTTCGCTCATTAGAGATGTTCCTGATCAAAAAATGATCATTTGTTAAGGTAAAAACCCACGCTTACCACTATTGGTAAAAGCTTATGTTTTTACGGTTATAAAATTAAAAATACCCAGATATATACCATTATCTGAACGCCTGTAACTAAAAAAGATCCTCTTATTGAGAATCTTTAGTTGTTAGTGCATATAAACACATGACTTCCTGAAACACCTGCTCAATACTGAGTTCAGAAGTATCAATTATATGCGCATCCCCCGCAGGTTTCAGAGGTGAAGCCGAACGATTCATGTCTCGTTCGTCCCGTTCCTGTATTTCCTTGCGAAGACTTTCAATATTAACATTATTTCCTTTCTCAATCAACTGCTTATAGCGTCTTTTTGCTCTTTCATCCGCTGAAGCGGTTAAAAAAACCTTTAAATCAGCATCGGGAAAGATACTGGTACCCATATCCCGACCATCAGCTACCAGACCGGGAGGCTGCATAAAGGCCTTCTGGCGTTTAAAGAGCGCCTCTCTGACGCTGGGAATGGCGGCCACTAAGGAGGCATTAGCTCCTGCCTCCTCAGTTCGTATTAACGGCTCAACTTCCTGACCATCCAGTAAAATACCACCTTCAGGAAGAAATTCAACCTGCAGTTTTTCAGTAGTACCGACTACTTCATCAATAGCTGAAAAATCAATACCTTTCTGCTGACAGGCCAGAGCTGTCAGACGGTATAAAGCACCACTGTCCAGATAATGCCAGCCAAGTTTCTTTGCCACCAGAGCAGAAATGGTGCCTTTACCCACCCCGCCCGGACCATCGAGTGTAATAACAGGAATGGATTTTGACATATTATTTACTCACCACTACATTCAAACCGCAGGATTGAGCCAGCTGGATAAAATTCGGAAATGAGGTGTTTACATTGGCACAGTCTTTAATAATAATATCACCACTGGCTTTTAAGGCTGCCATAGCAAAGGACATGGCAATACGATGATCACCCAGACTATCAACTGTACCAGCCCCTATCTGACCACCATTAATAATCATTCCATCTGTGGTTCCCTGACAGTCAATCCCCAGAATCTGCAGGCCGTCGACCATAGCCTGAATACGATCACTTTCCTTAACCCGAAGTTCTTCAGCACCCGTTAATACGGTCTGACCCTGTGCACAGGCCGCAGCAATGGCAATAGCAGGAAATTCATCAATTGCCAGAGGTACCTGATCTTCAGGAATATGAATACCCTTCAAGTGAGCGGAACAAATACCAATATCTGCCACCGGTTCACCACCAACTTCCTGTTCATTAGACAGAGTAATATCCGCGCCCATCTGCTTCAGAATATTAATAATACCCGTTCGGGTGGGATTAATACCCACATGTTTTAAGGTCAGCTTCGAGTCTTCTGCAATACTGGCACCCACCATAAAGAACGCTGCCGAAGAAATATCTGAAGGCACATCAATATCACAGGCTGTTAGTTTGCCGCCGCCTTCCAGACAGATAGTGCTATGCTGCTCATCCAGTCTGTTAATTTCCAGCGGATAGCCAAAGCCCTGCAGCATACGCTCAGTATGATCTCTGGTAGGAGCCGGTTCGGTCACACAGGTACGCCCCCGGGCGTAAAGACCGGCCAGTAAAATACAGGATTTAACCTGAGCACTGGCCATCGGCAGGCTATAATCAATGGCTTTAAGCGTACTATCAGGGCTACTTTTAATGTGCAGTGGTGCCGTACCTGATGCTGTTGCTTTTATAATAGCCCCCATTTGTGTGATCGGATCAGTCACCCGCTTCATAGGGCGGGAGGATAATGAATGATCACCGGTAAGAGTAATATCAAACCCCTGACAGGAGAGCAGACCGGTTAATAGCCGCATAGAAGTACCGGAATTACCCAGGTCCAGTGGCTCTGCCGGTGGTTTCAGACCATGCATACCCACCCCCTGAATAGTAACATTACCCTGTTCATCAGGCCCATCAATACAGACACCCATTGCCTTAAAGGCATTCAGGGTTGCCAGAGAATCTTCACCCTGTAAAAAACCGCTAATGGTCATTGTACCTTCACTTAAGGACCCCAGCATAATAGAACGATGTGAGATGGATTTATCACCCGGCACCCGGATCGTTCCAGTTAAGTGACCACCGGGTTGAGCAATAAAGGTAATAGTTTGTTCTACTGACATAAAAAGGCCTTAAAATAAGGTGAATTTGAGATCAGATAAGTTTACGAAAAAAAACTATAAGTGCAAGAAAAATATGCGAACAAAGTCCGTTAGCAGTATATAAGTAAATGATAAAATATCCATTTACAGCTTTCGCATAGGTATTTGTTTATACGATGAAAATGTCCAACTTCATCATTTTAATTATCATTATAGTTCTGACGATTAGCGTCTGGGCTCTGGCTAACCGACCTGAAATTGAACCCCGCTGGCCTGATACCATTCAGGGCATTTCATTTTCTCCCATGCGCTCAGATAATGATCCAGTACATAATCGTTACCCCTCTATTGAAGAAATTAATAGCGATCTGGCATTACTGGCAGGTAAAACCCATGCCATTCGCACCTATAGTGTTGATTCCACTCTGGCCAGCATCCCTGAACTGGCACAACAGCATGGATTGAATGTTGCTCTGGGAGCCTGGATTGACAGCAATCAGCAAACCAATCAGCAGCAAGTTGAAAAACTAATAAGCATTGCTGATAAAAACCGGCGTAATGTGGTTCGGGTAATCATAGGCAATGAAGTATTATTAAGAAAGGATCTGCCCGTTGCACAATTAATACCCTATCTGGATCATGCCCGTGCTGAACTGGGCATGCCTGTCAGTACTGCAGAACCCTGGGAAATCTGGGCTAAAAATCCGGAACTGGTTAAGCATGTTGATTATCTGGCAGTTCATATGCTGCCCTTCTGGGAAGGAATTGATCTGGACAGTTCAGTAGGACATATTCAAAATCGAATGCAATACCTTAAACGCCTGTATCCGGATAAACCCATTGTAATTGCTGAAGTGGGCTGGCCCAGTCGGGGACGTACTCATAATAAGGCCATTGCCTCAGAAGCTAATCAGGCCATATTCCTGCGACGTTTTTTGCAGCAGGCAGAACAGCAAGGTTATATCTACTATATAATGGAAGCCTTTGACCAAACCTGGAAGCAGCAGTCTGAAGGTTCAATTGGTGCTTATTGGGGCGTTTATAATGTTAATCGCCAGGCCAAATTTGAGTTTACCCGACCTATTGTAGAAATCCCTCAATGGGATCAACTGGCCGCTATTTCAGTAATAATAGCAGTAATATTATTTATGGTTCTGTTAATTG
>JALSUJ010000639.1 GCA_027071355.1 Gammaproteobacteria bacterium
GCCAATCGAAAATCCGTAACAGGTATTGGGTATTCCTTGCTAAAGACGCCGTGAATCCATCCCTGGAGGCTTTATGGCAGCATCCCTGCTGCCAAAACTTTATCAAGAAATACCCAATACCTGTTACGAGTGTAAAAGTTAAATTAGCTGAATAGTTACTATACTGATTTATTTAGGATTATAGAGCTTTTTAGACATTTGTCTAAGCCTATCTTATTCCTGACATATATTTTAGAGTTCAAAATTTCAGGAATTTTTATTGTTGCTTTGTTAAAATAGCTGCTGGGATTTTTTATGAACTGACTATGGAGGCCCTAATGGCCATAGAAACATTTCAAACCCGGTGTAAAAATTGTCACGCCGCCGAAAACTTTAAAATAGGACATGATGACTCAGAAGACTCACTGGATAAGGCCGTTGAACATCTGCAGGGTAAAACGCAAATTCAGGTGCGCTCCATTTTAAGAAAACATAAGGTAGATACTGCAGAATATGGTTTTGCACTGTATCACTGCCCAAAATGCCAGACCTTATACAATCCTTATGCAGTGCGAGTGGAATATGATGATATTATGATGTTTCAACCTTTTTATAAATGTCCCCAATGTGATAGTACCTTACACAAAGCCACCAGCCCCATAGAGAATTATGCCTGTAAACAATGCGGTGAAAAGCAACTTTCCCGTATTGATTTTTAAACCCTGTTCACATTTTTTCATTTTTTTTTCACAATCCTACAGACAAGTTCTCATATTTAGACTTTATTCACCCTAAGGGACTGTCAAACTATCAAATCTTAAACCTAGAAAAATCAGTTGACATCGTAACGAAACAGTCTTAGGTGCTGGAGATAAAGGGTTTTACAGGTTATTTGGGCTTTATTCGTACTCACCGTACGGGTGAAGTCAAAATGTTCTGGAAAACCCTTTAGATTCAGTGCATAAGGCTGTTGCAGTCGGTGGCAACTGATTTTTCTAGGTTAAACAGCCCCTGATGGCTTAAACAGGTGAATGGTTTTGATATGACAGATCCCAATATCAGCAAGCAGAAACAGAACATTTTCTTCGAACCGATATTTTACTTTGGTTATAAGAGCAGTATTAATAAGCTGGCAAAAAATCAGCTTTCTCCTAAAGCTGATTTTCTGCCTGTATCACTGGGTCATTTTTTTGAATATCAACTACGGCTAAACCCGGATAATTTAAGCTGTCATCTGCAGCGCATTGAGTTTTTTCTGTATCGCAGGAAGATTCAGCAGGCTTATACCGCTTTATGTGATTTGTTTATTGTTCTGGGTAATTCCGGGGAGGCTTTGCGTCAACGACTCTGGCAAAGCACCCGAAAACTATTTGATAACCGTCAGGTGGAGATGCTTGAACAGGCTTTAAAAGACCATCAACTGATGGATAATCATCCTTTATTGCCTGCAGAATGTCTGTTTAGAGACATACAGAAATATCTGCTTACAGATATTATTACCCTACCGGATGATGCTGCTAAGGATGAAGATATTTTGCTGACCGCTGACTCCTATATAGAAAACAGTCAGTTTGATGCAGCGCTGGACTATATTAGCAAACATCTGCAACTGGACAGCGGAAATAAAGAATTAACCTCCAGATTACTTTATCTGTATAAGGCATTAAATTTGAATAATGAATTTCAGCTGGCATATCAACAATATGCGCAACAAACCAATACTGCTCAATTATGGAATGAAGCTAAAGCATTTTTTGAGCCGGAAGAACCAGAAGATACTTAACTATTTTACCGTCCGGAATAACTTTTTTTTAATGTGTGCAGGGGTGGGGACTCGTGACAACAAAAAACGTATATATCTCTTTTTTAGGGATCGATGAGCGATCCCGATCTGCTTATAAGATCTTCTTTAAAAAAATTAATCAACAGAACTGTGTTTTAACAGATGATTATGAGCAGGCACAAATCTGCCTGGTGGATATGGATGCCTATCATATCAAGCAGGACTATCAGGCACTGCTGGAAAAACATCCTCAATTAATTATTCTGGTGCTGTCCCTCAGTACCTATGAGTGTCAGCAGGACAATGAATTTTTTATTCGTAAACCGGTAAAACGTGATTCCTTACAAAATTCACTGAACCAGATATGTGAGCGTTTTTTTCAGATTCCAGTATTAAATAAGATAAAGGCTCAACCCACCTCTAAAACTGCTGATTTCAAATTTATTGTTAATAATACAGCAGAAAAAAAAGCCGCTTTCAGCCCGTCAAAAAAAACCAATGTGGTGCCCATAAAAAACAAAATACGGGATAACAAAGGCTCTTCTACTGCCAGTGCTGGTAAATTATTAAAAGTTGAAAATGAGGAACATTTTGTAGGAGAGCAACAGGATATTGATATTAATGATCCTGAGCAGCTAAAAAAAATTTTTTACTCTCCAGCACAATGTTTACAGACAGTAGTTGAACAGGCCAGCATTAAATCCCGGCAAAGCGGACAGATTATTCAGCTTAATGTATTAAATCATGAATTTTACTTTGATCATCAGGAACAAAAAATTTACAGCACAGTCGGCCCGGGAATTATTCGTCCTTTATGCCTGGTCTGTATAGACAATAAACCCCGTTTTACCCCCAGGGATAATGCCTTTCGCAATGAGCTACATAAAATAATTCAAACCAACAAAAATAAAAACCTGAAAAAAACGCTGGAAAAACAGAGCTGGAATATGGAATCCTTTATGTGGTTAATCAGCCTGTGGTCATCCAGAGGACGTATACCTGTAGGAACAGAAATCCTTAAACCGGTATTTTTAATGCAGTGGCCTAACCTGACCCGACTGGCATCAATACCACATTCAGTACGTATTGCTGCATTATTATACAACCAGCCCTATACATTGACTGAAACAGCACGGCTATTAGCTATTGAACAACGTTATGTCTTTGCCTTTTACAGTGCCTGTAAAGCCATTGGACTGGCAAATGTTTCCCGTCGACAGATAGATCATACTTTTGCCTCAGAAACACCGGAAACCAGCAATAATAAATCTATTCTGTCCAAATTACTTAATAAGTTAAAACGCTTTTCAGATAAATCATCTATTAATGATATTGCATAGGGTATTAGCATGAGTGACTTTAAAATAATTTTTGCAGGTCCGGTTGGCTCAGGTAAAACCTCTGCCATTGCTACCTTAAGCGATGATAAACCGGTATGTACCAATCAAAACGCATCAGATATGACTCGACTGAGAAAATCCGAAACAACCGTAGCCATGGATTACGGCACCATGGCTCTGGATGGCATTGAAAAAATACACCTCTATGGAACTCCGGGACAGGAACGTTTTGATTTTATGTGGGAACTGTTAACCAAAAATGGTCTGGGTCTGATTTTATTACTGGATAATACTCGCCGTGATCCTTTAAATGACATGGCATTTTTCCTGAATGCCTTTAAAGACTATATTAATCATACCGCAGTGGCCATTGGGATTACCCAGACAGATATAGTCCCTTTACTGAAAATGGATCTGTACCAGCGAAAGCTTAAAGAGCTAAACATCAAGGCAGCCATTTTTGAAGTCGATGCCAGAAACTACAATGACTTATCCCATCTGGTACAGGCATTATTATTTACCATTGACCCTGGTCTGGAGTGTAGTGCATGAGTATAAATTTTCAGGACCGATATTTATTAGCCTCACCCGCCGGTGCCTTTTATTGTTGTGCTGCCAATGACAATGAACCTGCCCGAAGGTTTCTGCAGCAAATAATGAGCCGTGATGAAACACCCCATTTTGATGCCCAAACCCTGGAGAGTCTGTTTGTTGATCCTGCTCTGCAGGAAGACATTCTATTTCATATACAGAAATTAAAATGGCTGCAGGGCTTTAAACAACCCCGAAAAATTGTACCGGGTCCTTTTGAAGAAACACTGCCGGAAAGGTTAGCTAAACTATCCAGTGACCATAAGGCATTACTTGCGGATGATCAGGGTTTTTATCTGGCCGGCAGCGGTTTTACTCACGAAGCGTCCGAAGAACTGTCTGCCCTGGGGGCAGATTTATCCTCTTTGTATGCCCGGCATAAGGGTATTCTCAGCAACAACCTGAACATAAAAAGTAATGCTTTTGCGCTGGTGGATGCCGCCGGTTTCAGCCAACTGGGTTTCTGGCCTCTGCATATTGGAGAACTCACCTTTAATTTAATTTTATCCGGAGCGCCACGTCTGAATCAAAATGCATTTGTGGAGCTGATCTGGATTTTACATAAACGGTATTATAGTCAACCATCAATATCAGACTCTGATGCCGCCTGATTTTATTATGACCTATAACATGAGGAAAATGCTATGAGAGAAGATATGCTCTCTTCAATTTTAAATGAGTTAAATGGTACCTCCGCAGATATTGAAGCCTCTGCTGTTATTTCAACAGATGGTCTGATGATTGCTGCGGTATTACCTCAGACACTGGACGAGGACAGAGTTGGAGCAATGAGTGCTGCGATGCTGTCTCTGGGCGATAGAACCTCACAGGAGCTGGCGCGTGGAGAACTTGAACAGGTCCTTATCAAGGGCAAAGACGGCTTTGTATTAATGACCCATGCTGGAGAGGAGGCCGTGGTCACCGTGATGGCGACACCAAAAGCCAAACTGGGTCTGATTTTTCTGGATGTTAAACGAGCAGCGGAAAGTATTTCTAAATTACTTTAATTTCAGCCTGACAGAAGGTAATTATTATGCAGGACATGAAACCCGAAGACCTTGCCGGAAGTGACTATCAGGAAACCACTCTAACTTATTTTGACGGCAGTTCAAGAAAGGTCTTATATACCGATATTGAAACTCAGTTTCCTGAAGGTTGTCTAATCGTTTCCAGAACCGATCTGGACGGCATTATAACCCATGTCAATAAATCCTTTGTGGTTATGTCCGGATTTAC
>JALSUJ010000640.1 GCA_027071355.1 Gammaproteobacteria bacterium
GTAAAAATACATCCGGCTCTCTCAGTTCCAGCTTATCCATCCAGACATCCAGCCCCATCTGTGTTTCAACTTTACTATGACGTTGAGCCACTTTGGCAATCATATTACCCGTGATCACTTTCAGATCGTCTTTTTTACGACCTTCGGTTCGATGATCCACAATAAAGTGTGCCGTGACAGCCGCCAGTGCCGCACCATCGGCATCATCCGGAGTTTCATTAATTACATAATTAAGCATATTAATAGTGTATTCCGGTTCAACCGGATAGGTCACTGACAACCACACACCATGCCCCAGGGCAACAATAGCAGAGGGTAATTCTGTTTGATAAAGCAGATCAGCCGCTTCAATGGCCATTTGCCAGTCTTCATTGGCAATACAGATATCAAATGCCTCTTTGGCATGATTCCAGACATCACTCATTTGGGTCATACCCAGTTCGGCATTAGCCAGCTCAATTAAGAGCGCCGCCTTTTCCATAGGTGCTACGACCTTGGGTAAGTTGGCCAGTTTTTCTGATAATTCCGTTACTTTGGCCGCTAGAAATTCTCTGCTTTCCTTAGCATCCGAGGTCTCTATCGGACTGTTTATCTGGTTTTCTTTACTTTCCTGACTCATTCAATACTCCAAAATATATCTTTACCCTGTTTCTCTCTCAATCTGGAAAATACACTAGAAGCCATATTTAACAGAACGGGGATTTAATATTTAATACAGGTGGGGACAATCCATTCTTATTCAAGCAATAAATACTGCCTGACCTGTTCCAGACGAGCTTCTGATTCAGTCAGTCCCTTTTTTTCCGGAATCGATGCCAGCAATTCTTTACCCTGCTGATAAATACTTTCTATATGTTCCTTATCAAACAGGCTCAATGCCGCAGATAAGGCAGCCTCAGATTCACTTAACAGGCTCGGTACCAATTGCTCCTTTGCAATAGGAGACTGGGGTCGCAGTAAGTCGGCTATTAACGGATGCTCTAATAATAAAAAATGAGTTCTGCGAGCCAGTTCTTCTTCGTACAGATTCTGCTCAGCTTCCGCATCACCCTCTGCCGTCTGCCGGATAGAGGCCATAATCACTTCAACCAGCCGTACTATCGCCTGTTTTTCATGATCACGTACACCGCCTAAAGCGCTGCAGAATTCATAACTTTGATCCAGACGGGACTTCAGTTCCAGTAACTTCTCACTTCCCTCATTTGGTTTAAGATGCGCCACTTCTTCAAGTAATTGATGAAAGGACTTAATAAACGCTTCCCGTTCCTGTTCGTCCATATAGCGGGCACCACTAAGCCGTTGTTCATCAAACTCACGCAAAGATTCTTCAAATAAGGGGTTTTTATACTGCCGCTTAAGATGACGTTCCCGGATACCGGGATGGGAGGAAAAAATCAGAGACATAATTAATGAACACTATTTGGGTTAGGACGAAATTCCAGCTTCTGACCTTCTGCTTTAATCTCATCAAAAATAAATTCCACACCTATTTTCTGGCCTGAATCTGTATCTTTAATCTTTGCTTTGGCCTGTTTAAGCTCCGGCAAGCGATCAACCAGATAGGAAAATAGTATAATGGCCGTTTTATCATCTTCTTTTTGCAGTGCCTGCACCAGATTAAGAGCCACAAACTGGGTTTTCTGCTGCAGATCCGGCTGGTCTATTTTTTTATCCGCCAGCATAATTCCCTGCTCCATAGTTTGATCCATATCGTCCAGATAGGCTTTCTGATTATCGGCTAAATTAATGGCGCGATCATAGGTCAAAACTTCCTCGCCTTCCAGTATAAACGCAACTTTTTCAGACCGGGTTTGTTCAGACATAGCTTTCCTCTTTGTTTTATAGATGTCTATAGAAGATGGTAAAATTAAGTTAGAAATAACAGAAAATAGATGATACAATAAAAACCTAGTAAATTACTAGGAATTTAAACCTTTAATTATTCAGGTAATAACCAGGGCAACAAAAATGACAGCACAAGCCGAAACATCCGAACAGGATTATAACATAAAAGTCACCAATGCCGTGATGCACATTCTGGACCAGTGGCAGTTAGATGGGGAACATATTCTTGCCATTATGGCTTTGCCAAAAAATGTAAAAGTCCGCCATCTCAGCCAGTACCGGCATGACACCGCTTTTCCTGAAACACCAGAAGTACAGGAACGTTTACGGCATATCATCGGCATTATTGACGCACTTTCCACCAGCTATCCGACCAATCCCAAAATGTCCCTGTTCTGGATGACCCGAAGCAGTAAAAAGTTTAACAATCGTTCCCCTATTCAGGTCATGGTAGAAGATGATCTGGAAGGTATAGTCAATATCAGAAAACACCTGGACTGCAGCTATGACTGGTTTGGGGATTCGAATTAATTTTCATTCCAAATTGCCATGTATTTCAAAAAGTGCTAGAGTTCTTGTAATACTGTATGACGGAGCAAATAAATGACATTGTCAGTCAGACTATCCTCTGAAGAAGAAAGCTTATTAGATATGACAGCTCGGCGTTTGGGGCGCAGCAAAAGTGAGCTTGCAAGGCAGGCAGTATATGAACTTTGTCAGCGATTAATTCGAGAAGAGCAGTCACCTTATACTATGGGAAAAGACTTATTTGATAAAGGCTACCTTTCAGTTGAACCAAAGGATCCGCTAAAACAGGAAATCTGGAAAAAATTACATGTCAAACACGGCTACATGGATTGATACTGGTTTTTTAGTCGCACTTTTTGCCTGTAATGACTCTCATCATAGCCAGGCAAAACAATTTTTAGAAAAAAATCCACAACTGGATATGCATTCCATATGGCCTGTTATTGTAGAAACCTGTTTTTTCTTAAACAATGATGGAAAACAGGCGCTATTACAATGGCTGGAACGTGGGGCAATTGTTATGCATGAAATAACACCCCAACATTTACCATTAATTGCTCAAACATTAGATAATTATCAAGATCTTGAACCTGATTTTACAGATGCAGTCCTCGTAACAATGGCTGATTTACGGAAAATCAGGCAAATATTGACAGTCGATGTTCGTGATTTTTCCGTTTATCGATTTAAAGATGGTACTGCATTTAAACGACTCTGGATTTAATGCCGGCCTTTTCAAAGCTGTTCATTAGTCATTAACAATATTTTCCAGATAGCACTGATAGGCATTTTCCAGGCCTGTTCTTAAATCAATACTGGCTTTCCAGCCCATATTATTAATACGGTCAACATTCAGTAATTTTCTGGGTGTCCCCTCAGGTTTCTCAGCATCAAAAACCAGCTCACCTTTAAAACCAACCACCTCTTTTACCAAGCGTGCCAGTTCGGCAATGGTTACATCTTCACCGGTTCCCACATTGATATGTGACAGCATGGGTTCTATATTGGCCTGATAGATTTCTTTATCCAGCTGCATAATAAACACACTGGCTGCGGCCATATCATCCACATGTAAAAATTCTCGCATAACCTTACCCGTACCCCAGACTTCAACCGAGGACAGGTTATTTTCTTTTGCCTCATGAAAGCGCTTGATCATGGCTGGCACCACATGGCTGTTCATGCCCTGATAATTATCACCGGGTCCATATAAATTAGTTGGCATTACGGAACGAAAATCAGTGCTGTATTGACGATTATAAGATTCACACAGTTTAATACCGGCTATTTTAGCCACTGCATACGGCTCATTGGTCGGTTCAAGAATACCGCTAAGCAGTTCAGATTCTGCCATAGGCTGATGAGCAAATTTTGGATAAATACAGGAACTGCCTAAAAACAGTAAATTCTGAACACCCGCTCGATAAGCCTCGTGAATAACATTAGCCTCAATCATCATATTCTGATAAATAAACTCTGCGGGATACTCATTATTGGCATAAATCCCCCCCACTTTAGCCGCTGCCAATACCACAAAATCCGGCTTCTGCTCCTGCATAAATTGCCGCACAGCCGCCTGCTCGCACAGATCCAGTTCAGCATGAGTACGGGTAATTATCCGCTCAATGCCCAGCTTTTCTAGCTGCCGAATAATAGCCGCCCCCACCATTCCCCGGTGGCCGGCAATGTAAAAGATTTTATTTTTTAAGTCATTATTCATATAGGTAAAATTTATATTATTGCTTCTGTATATTGGGCATGGGATTTAAAAGAAAATCAACAATGAATTTATATTCATTCTGACTGACCAGATTGAGCACACGATCAATATCAATATTCATATATTCGTGGACAATTCGATTTCTCAGACCAATGACAGAATTCCATAGGGGTAGCTCTGCATCACTCATTATATTAATTCGTACTAATGAGGAAAATGCATCATAAGCAGATACAGGCACATTTTCATCTTTGAATTTGAGTATTTGTTTGGCTTTTCCAATTGCATTTTCAATCAGGACCTGAAAAGCATGTAATACGCCATTTTGTTCCAGCTGCGATAAAGCCTCTCCCGCAAGTAATTTCTGACGAGCTATTTCAAGCAAGGCATTATACTCAGTGGCGAGCTGAGCCGTTTCTTTCTGATAAAGATCAAAGCGCATGCTGTTTTTCCCATTCATAATCTTCTAATTCTCGCCACACTCGAGACAAAAAATGATTCCAGATCACACTGTCTTCACCTTTTAATGGCACTCCCTCTTCAACAATAAGCGCCCGCATAGCCAAACCCGCCTGAGGGATATCTATCAGGTCAATTTTATCCTCTGTTACTCCAAGAACCTGAGCCAGTTCACGCCGTAAGGTTTCTGACTGCGCCAGATTTTCCAAAAATGTCAAATCACGATGCCACTGGATCGCAATATCCCAATCACTCTCCAATCCAGAGCGACCATCAGCCCGACTACCAACCAATACAGCCAACTCAAGCCCAGAATACCGTTTCAAAACCTCCCTAAGTATTTCAAAACTCACCTCATTTCCCCTGTTCCCTGAAACCTGTCACCTAAAACCTGCACTTACTCATTATAATCAAACGTCTTAAAGCCTTCCCTTCTACAAAGCTCATCCCTTTGTGCAATGGCCAGATCCTCCCTGACCATCTCAGCCACCATTTCTTCCAGAGTGATTTTGGGTGTCCAGCCTAATTTTTCTTTGGCTTTAGTCGGGTCACCTAATAGCGTTTCAACTTCGGTAGGACGGAAATATCTGGGGTCCACTTTAACAATAACCTGGCCTGATTTTAATTGTGTATCACCGGGATCATCTACAATTCCCTGCTCATCAATACCTTCACCCTGCCATTTTAAAGTGATAGCTAATTCTTTGGCTGCAGCATTGACGAAATCACGTACAGAATACTGGACTCCGGTGGCAATGCAGAAATCTTCCGGTTTATCCTGCTGCAGCATTAACCACTGCATTTCTACATAGTCTTTGGCATGTCCCCAGTCCCGTTTGGCATCCATATTTCCCAGATACAGGCAATCCTGCAGGCTCAGACTTAAACGGGAAATAGCCCGGGTAATTTTGCGGGTAACAAAGGTTTCACCCCGTATAGGGGACTCATGGTTAAATAAAATACCATTACAGGCATACATGCCATAGGCTTCACGATAATTGACCGTGATCCAGTAAGCATAAAGCTTGGCTACGGCATAAGGTGAACGAGGATAAAACGGTGTGGTTTCTTTTTGGGGAATTTCCTGAACTTTGCCGTAAAGTTCAGATGTAGAAGCCTGATAAAAGCGAGTCTTTTTCTCCAGCCCGGAAATACGTATGGCTTCCAGAATACGCAAAGCACCCAGACCTACCGTATCAGCCGTATATTCCGGACTTTCAAAGGAGACTGCCACATGACTCTGGGCCCCCAGATTATAAATCTCATCCGGACGTACTTCCTGAATAATACGCACCAGATTCATGGAATCACTTAAATCCCCGTAATGCAGTACAAAATGACGATTTTTCTCATGGGGATCCTGATACAGATGATCGATTCTATCAGTATTAAACAAGGATGCACGACGTTTAATACCATGCACCTCATAGCCTTTTTTCAATAAAAATTCGGCAAGATATGCGCCATCCTGTCCAGTAATACCGGTAATTAATGCTTTTTTCACTTACTTATATGTCCTTTTTAAATTTTTCTTAGCACATGCACAAATCAAAAAATCAAAGGGTCAGAGTAAAATGAATTTTACTCTAACCCTTTGATTTTTTGATTTTGTTAAAACTGTGCTTTAATAACATTATTTTCTTTCTTTTTAATTTCACACCACAATAAATCCACAGGTTGCTCTTTATCCGGTACATAACCGGTCTCACTATCCAGTAAAATTTCACGAACCCAGGCTACATTAAAATCATTACAGGCTTCATCCAGTAAGGCCATTTTTTCATTAATCGCTTCAACAGAAAGCATTTTTTCTTCTGCCCGCATAATTCTTGGGTGTTGCGTCCCCGCTACATTATCACCAATCAGCAGTTCTTCATAAAGCTTTTCTCCCGCTCTTAAACCGGTATAAATAAGCTCTATATCCCCATCCGAATTAGATTCTTCTTTTACTTCATAGCCGGATAAACGGATCATTTTTCTGGCCAGATCAGCAATTTTTACAGGTTCTCCCATATCCAGCACAAACACATCACCACCCAGCCCCAATGAGCCTGCCTGTAAAACTAATTGGGCAGCTTCTGGTATGGTCATAAAGTAACGCACAATATCAGGATGGGTTACCGTAACCGGCCCACCCTGTTTGATCTGTTTTTTAAATAAAGGTACAACTGAGCCAGATGAACCCAGCACATTACCAAAACGAACCATGCAGAAACGAGTTCCCTTTAAAGCCTGTTTTTGTGCCAATGCCTGCAACACCATTTCAGCGAAACGCTTGGTTGTCCCCATAATATTCGTTGGACGAACAGCTTTGTCCGTAGAAATCAACACAAAGGTTTCTACCCCGCTATCAAAGGCAGCTTCTGCAGCTCGACGAGTACCAAAAATATTATTGCGAATACCCTCTACAATATTTTCTTCTACAATCGGCACATGCTTATAGGCTGCCGCATGATATATCGTATCCACGTTATAAACAGTAAAAATACTCTGCAGCCGTTTTTTGTCCTGCACCGAACCCAGTAAAGCTGTCAACTGAATAGTTTCAGGAATAACTTTCTTTAATTCCTGTTCAATGGAATACAAAGCATATTCAGACAACTCAAATAAAATCAGATGCTCTGGTTCGTGTTTAATGATCTGACGGCATAATTCGGAACCAATAGAGCCACCCGCACCAGATACAAAGACCACTTTATGTTTAATGCACTTATCAAAGAGTTCCTTATCCGGTGCCACAGAATCCCTGCCCAATAAATCCTGAATATCCACTTCTCTTAATTCAGCAATTTTTGCCTTACCGCTAACAATATCTGCCAGAACAGGTATAGTTTTCACATGTACTGGCAATGGTTCCAGATTAGCAATAATCTTTCTCTTTTGATGTGTAGACACAGAAGGCATGGCCAGCAGCACCTGTTTTATACCTTCTTTGTTAATTAAATCATCCAGATGGTGTGGCCGATAAACTCTTAAACCATTGATAACTCTTCCTTTTAATCGACGAGCATCATCAACAAATAAAACCGGTTCATATTCACTACCCTGGCGTAAAGCAGTAAGCAATTGCCGTCCTGCATCTCCGGCACCATAAATCGCCACTTTTTCCTTGTCTTTTTTTAATAAAGACTGGTAGTAAAACCATACAATAAATCGTGAACCGCCCACAAAGAGCAGAGCAAGCCCCCAATAGATAAAAGGAACAGAGCGTGGAATCCCAGTTGAGCGAGTTAAAAACACAAAGGCTGCCAGCAATAATGCGGAAATACTGACACCTTTTACCACTGCAATAATAGCTTCCGTTCCCATAAAACGAACCACGGCACGATAAAGCCCAAAACGTAAGAAAATCAGAGCACTGGACAGTGTTGTACCAAGGTAAACCAGAATCTCCCGCCAGCCCGTTGCATAGGGAATATCTCCCCAGCGAAAAGCAATTGCCAGCCACAGAGCAAGTGGCAGCCAGATCAGATCGGCAGTGACCATGAGAAATTGTTTAAAATGACGTGATACTTCTTTATTAGACATAAAAAAATTTTAACATGTTCTACAGGGAGATTATAGAGGAGGAAATATGGAATGAGCCCGACTTAATGAGACACACCTTCTCTATGTATTACCTTTAAAAAAGTCAGCCAGAGAATTTTTAGATCAAACAGAAACGACTGTTTATTAAGATACTCTTCATCTAATGCAACTTTTTGGGGTATGGGCAACTCATCACGGCCATTAATCTGGGCCCATCCCGTTAGACCGGGAAGCAGCTTATGTACCCCTTTTTCAGTACGCAGGGCAATCAAATCATCCTGATTAAATAAAGCGGGCCGTGGACCAACCAAACTCATATCACCTTTAAGAATATTCCATAACTGAGGCAATTCATCAAGACTGGATTTACGTAAAAAATTACCGATGGGCGTTAGCACACTTTGCGGATCTTTCAAAAGGTGGGTCGCTACTGCAGGGGTATCTATTTTCATACTGCGAAATTTAGGCATTTTAAACAGAATATTATCCTGCCCAACTCGATCAGACCAGTACAATGCCGACCCGGGAGATGTTACTTTTACCAAAATGGCTGTTATTATTATCAGAGGTAATAACAAAATTCCAGCTATAACAGACAGGACAATATCAAAAATTCGTTTAATCAATGCGAGACCATTTTACTCAATTGTTCATCCATATTAATGACCGGTTTCCAGTTTAATAACTTCCGGGCTTTGGAACTGTCCACCTGCAAAGAGCCAAACAATCTATCAGTAACAGCCTGTTTACCTAATAATTTTGCAGAAAAAATCATCCATGACACAGGAACAGGAACTAAACTTATCTGCCGCCCCATAGCTTTAGCTACCTTCTGTAACAACTCAGTAGTGGACACATCTTCACCGTCAGAAATAAGAAAAACTTCATTGGCGGCTTTTGGGTGTTCAATACAACAAGAAATAAAACTCACCAGATTATCAAGAGCAATTAGAGAACGCTTATTTTGAATGGCACCAAATGGCAGAGGTACACCTTTAGCAATCCAGCGCATCATAGTAGCAAAGTTACCTTTAACACCAGGCCCATAAACCAGCGGCGGACGAATAATAACAATTTCCAGGCCAGTTTGCTTACTTAGCTCTAATAGCTGCTGTTCAGCTTCATACTTGGAAAGCCCATAAGGATCCTCTGGGTTCGGTTGATCACTTTCGTAAAAAGGTGTGCTATCCGTTTGCTCACCATTAACCTTAATTGAACTTAAATAAACAAAACGTTTAACGCCAGCTGCAACCGCCTGTTTAGCCAGATTTAAGGTTCCTTCAATATTCACCAGACGAAAAGCAGACAGGGGGTCGCTATCTGTTTCTTTCATTACATGGACTCTGGCTGCAAGATGAACAATGGTATCGACACCTTCTAATGGTTTTGTCCATTGTGTATCTGCATCAATATTGCCCACAGCAAAATGCTGGTCTGAAGCCTGAATATTATCAGGTAAATAACGGTAAGTATGCACAATCTGATATCCACATTGTTGCAAATATTGTGCAAGATGATGCCCAACAAAACCATTAGAGCCTGTAATTAATACCTTTGACAAAACAACCTCTTTTTAAACACTAAGCAGTTAACAGCTTAAGTAAGGAATCAATGATGTGTTCTTTATTAAATATATCATCCGTCAGTCGTTCACAATTTTGACTAAATTGTGCCAGTAATGCTTTATCCGCATCAATACATTGCTTAAAAGTATCGGTTATTGCATTAATGTTATCTGGCGGCACACAAAAACCCAAATAATTCTCTCTCACAAGATCGGCGGCATCACCTTTAATTGCTGCAAATATCGGTTTTTTGGCAGCAATATAGGTTTGAACTTTTGCAGGAACCGTCAATGCAAAAACAGGTTTATTAATTAATGAAACAATTAAAAAATCACTGGCATTAAAATACTGAAACATATCATCTCTGGGTTTTCTGCCCCAGAAAATAATGTTTTTAAAGCGATTATTTTCTACCAGAGCCTGTAAAGTTTGTGCATAAGAACCGTCACCTATAATATTTAGCTGTGCTTTATCCCGATACTTTACAGGTAAAGTAGCAAAGGCCTTAATAATATTATCAAGATTTTGCACCGTACCAATATTTCCTGCAAAGGTAAAGTGGACTTTTTGCTCTTTAGTAAACTGAAATTCAGTTAAATCATTGTTTAGCTCATCAGCCCAGTTAGGCAAATAGTCTATTTTTTTATCGGCATCAGTATAAGGTCTTACTCTGTCAATAAAGCCCTTACCCGAAACGGCAATATTAGATGTATTTTTATATACAAACCTGACAAACCAGTTCAGCAAAAATTCAAGAACTTTATTTTTTTTAAAACCATAGGCATATACACTATCGGGCCAGACATCCTGTATCCATAAGGTTACTTTTTTATTATAAAATTTCTTTAAAAGAATAGCAGGAACCATTCCCGTTAGAGGTCCTACGTCAAAACCAAAAATATAATCATATTTTCTACCTATTTTAAGACTGACAATACTCCCCAGAAACATAAAGGTAAAATATTTTAAAAGTTTTTTAAATAAACTTTCACGATAACCAGTAACAGCCTTTACCCTGTAAATATTTATGCCCAGATAAATATCTTTCTCAAACCACTTATTCTTATAATTATTATATATTTTTCCAAGCGGATAGGTTGGCTGCTGAGTCAAAATATCAACGGTATAACCTTTTTTTTGCCATTCGAGTGCAAGTTCATTGATTTTAAATTCTTCTGGGTAAAAATACTCGGTGACAATTAATATTTTCCTGTTGCTTGTCATGTAGACCCATTGCACCTAATACTATTTATTTATTAACCACTTACAAAACATTTATACCACAAAACACAGTAAAATCTTCAGACTTATCTACTATATACAGCGATAAGATGAATAAGGTTCCGGATTAAAAGTAGCTTACATATTCCAAAGAATGTTAAAATAATTATATCAAAAGTTTTATAACAAATCATTTTAGCAGGGCGCCCGTCTGGTCAGTGCCCAGACCGGTGACGATGAAGTTTACAAATATCACAACTTATCGAAAGGATATTGATGGCCTCAGAGCTATAGCGGTTATTGCCGTAATAATTTTTCACTTTGGACTTCTGCCAAACGGTTACCTGGGTGTCGATGTATTCTTTGTCATCAGTGGATATTTAATAACCAGTATTATTTATCGGGAATTAAATAACAATTCTTTTTCAATCACTAATTTTTATCTTCGAAGAGCCCGAAGAATTCTCCCTCTGTCTTTATTTATTGTTTCTGTGGCACTTATCATCGGAATATGTGTCATGTTGCCGGATGATCTGGAAAATCTGGCTCAATCCGTTATAGCAACCAATTTTTTCAGTAATAATATTTTGCAGGCAATTACTACAAAAAACTACTGGGATGTGGTCAATGAATTTAAACCCTTAATGCATACCTGGAGTCTTGGCGTTGAAGAACAGTATTACCTGTTTTACCCGTTATTATTTATCTTGGCTGGGAAAAAACACCTAAAATTATTACTCCCTTTACTTTTCATATTAACCTTTATTTCTCTCTGGTTGTATTTTTCACCCTACGAAACTTATAAAAAGTTTTACTATATTCCATTTAGATTTTTTGAACTATCCATTGGCGGTATTGCAGCTATTACTTTAAAAAACAAACTCATTGACCACAAGTTTTCTTTTATTTTCATTTTCGGACTGATATTCATATTATTTTCTGATACAGGTAATTTCCCCAGTCAATGGTTATTATTAATGACAGTTATATTAACCACAGGTATTATTGTTTCTTATAATGAAAATAGTAAAGTATCATTCTTTATTCTAGAAAATAAAGTTATGATTTTTCTCGGACTGATAAGTTTCAGTCTATATATGTGGCATCAGATACTGCTTGCTTTCACCCGATACTTTGTAGTACAAAAGCTTGAAACTATCCATCTTATATATATTTTTATATTAACCATTATTCTGTCAGTGATAACTTATTATATTATTGAACAGCCCTTTCGAAATAAAAATAAGATTAAAACCCGTTATTTTTTATCTATATTAGCGGCTTTCTTTCTGGTCTCAACGCTGGCTGCTTTTTACATTTACATCAAAGGAGGAGTATTAAAAGATATTCCTGAATTAGGCATTGTAAAAGATCAGGCTCAAAGAAATATACACGCTAAATACAATTCAAGAATCTATGCATATGACAAACCTTTTGAGAAAAAATCCAGAAAATTAAAAGTCCTGATTATAGGCAATAGCTTTGCCAGAGACTGGGCTAATGTATTGCTTGAATCAAAATTTAAAAATAAATTAAATATATCCTATGTTTACAATCCATTTCATCAAAAAGATATTCAATTAAGGATACAGAATTCGGATCTTATCTTTTATTCAACCGCAAGCAAGGAAGATATTCATAAGCTAGGTATTGATACTGCAAAATTATATGTCGTTGGTACTAAAAATTTTGGTATTAATTCCGGATATTTTTATAACTATGCCGGTAAAGATTATTTCCAGCAAAGGACATTAATGGAAGATGGCTACCTGATAAAAAATCAACTAATGAAACAGCAGTGGGGTGAACGCTATATTGATTATATTTCCAGAATAATTAATAACGATAACACTGTCCCGGTTTTTACACCTGATAAAATGTTTATTAGTCAGGACTGCAGACACTTTACAAAAGCCGGAGCAATGTATTTTGCTCATATTTTTGAAGACAAACTGGCAGCAATTTTTAATAATACAAAGAAACAAAAATAAGCTTATTTTAAAAATTTATTAATTCCAGTCATAACGACTAAAATCATCCAGATTTCGCCAGCGTGATACCAGTTTTGCTGTTCCCGTTATTAATTTCAATACGCGAAGAGATGTATTTCTAATCTGATATTCTTCAGGTATTTCACGTTCAGAGACCCATTCATTTTCTGTTGTTACAATATTAATAGCTTGCATGAGAATCTCAGGATTTAAGCCTGCCAGAACGATAGATCCCGTATCCAGGGCCTCAGGTCGTTCAATAGAATTTCTCAATGTCACGGCAGGAAAATTAAGTATCGCGGATTCTTCGCTAATAGTACCACTGTCTGATACAGCACAGAATGATTCAATCTGCAATTTATTATAATCAAAAAAACCAAAGGGTTTTAAAAAACGGATATCGGAATTTTCTAAATCAACACCTAGTGCCTCCAGACGATTTTTTGTTCTGGGATGAGTTGAAACAATGACAGGATAATTATATTCTTTATTTATTGCTTTAAGGCATTTTACAACTTTTTCAAGATTTTCCCGACTGTCTACGTTTTCTTCTCTATGAACACTGATAATAAAATATTTCTTTCTCTGCAGATTTAATTCTTCGAGAATGTCAGAAGACTCAATTTCTCCGTTTACACTCTCAAGTACCTCACGCATGGGTGAACCGGTTAAATAAATAAAACGATGAGGCAAGCCCTCTGCAAGAAGGTGTCTACGAGCATGTTCTGTATAAACCAGATTAAAATCTGCTAAATGATCCACCATTTTACGATTATTTTCTTCCGGAACATTAGCATCAAAACTTCGATTACCCGCTTCCATATGATAAGTTGGAATTTTCATTCGTTTGGCCATTAAAAGTGCAATAGCACTATTAGTATCACCCAGTACCAGAACCGCATCGGGCTTTTCTTTTAGCAGAACTTTCTCTGTTTCAATAAGAATCTCGCCTAACGTCTTCCCAAGACTAGAGGTATCTACGCCCAGGAAGTAATCCGGCTGGCGAACTTTTAAATCATCAAAAAAAACCTGATTTAATTCATAGTCATAGTTCTGACCGGTATGTACCAGAACATGTTCAGTATATTTTTCTAAAGCAGACATAACAGATGCAAGACGAATGATCTCTGGACGGGTACCTAGAATTGTCATTACTTTTAAATTTTTCAAATCAGACCTCTAGATAATTCGTGTCAGGCCTGGTTTCATCATAAACCTCATTGGCCCACAATAATAAAACCATCTCAATATCACCGGTATTCGTTATATTATGTGTGTATCCTGGAATCATTTCTACAACTTCCATTTTTTTATCCGATACATTGTATTCCACTATATTATCACTATAAATATTTCTTAATTGAATTCTTGCCTGTCCTTTTACTACTAAAAATTTTTCATTTTTAGTATTATGAAAATGATTTCCTCTTGTCACGCCCGGTGCAGAAGTGGATATTGAAAGCTGACCACTATCCAGAGTCTTTAAAATCTCATAAAAAGCGCCCCGATCATCTTTATAACCTTTAAGCCTGTAAGAGAATTTATCTTCTGGCAGGTAACTTAAATAGGTGGCGTATAACACCCGTTCAAACCCCTTACCAATATTAGGTATCAATAAGGTTTCCCTGCTTTTTTTGAAGGTATAAAGTAATTTTTGTATTTCACCCAGTGTTTTATGATAAATTTTGTTAATAGAATAATATAGTTTATCTGTTTCACTACGATAAATGTGTTCTATAAAAGCATGAACGACATCTCCGATATAAACTAATTCTAATACTGTATTTTTATCATGCACTATAATTTCTTTATCATTTGCAATATTATGACACCAGGTAGCAATTACAGAATTATAATCGGGCTTACTCCACTTACCAAAAACATTCGGCAATCTATAAATAAAGCAGCTTATATTATTATTTTTTGAATAAGTTTCCACCAACTGCTCACTTAATAACTTGCTTTTTGCATAATCATTATCAGTACCAACCTGAATCGATGATGATAATAAAACAGGAATATGTTTTTTAGCCTTTTCAATAAGATTAATAATAACCTGAGTTAAATTTGAATTACCTTCATAAAATTCTTTATTATCTTCAGGTCGGTTTACCCCGGCAAGATGAAAAATAAAATCGGTTTTTGAAATCAGCTGTTCTAGATCTAAAATTGAATTTTCACGACTAAAACACAAAATCTCAATATTTTGCATTTTTTTTAGAGTAACAACCAGATTCTTTGCAATAAAACCATTACACCCGGTAATAAGCACTTTCATAAATTAAACCTTTTTTTGCTCCCAGGCATCCAGCTCAGCACGTACTTCTGGAAGTGCCAATAACACCTGTTCAACCTGTTTAACTGTTAACTGTTTAGTATTATGAGAATGATAATCATTAATGCTCATTTCATTCTTATTTCCTTTACTAAAGTATTTCTCATAATTTAAATCTCTTGAGTCCATCCGTACCCTATAATAAGCCCCCATATCTTCAGCACTAACAAGTTCCTCCTTGGAGGCCAGGGTTTCATAAAGTTTCTCACCATGTCGAAAACCTATAATTCTGGTTTCGACATCATCAACTTTAAATAAATTGATTAGAGCCTGTGCCAAATCAGCAACGGTACAGGCCGGTGCCTTTTTAATAAAAATATCGCCCTGCTCAGCATTATTAAAGGCATGCTCCACCAGTTCTACTGATTCTGATAAGGCCATCAGGAAACGGGTCATTGTCGGCTCTGTAATAGTTAAAGGTTTTCCAGATTTTATATGTTCAATAAATCGAGGTATTACAGAACCTCTTGAATACATAACATTGCCATAGCGTACACAACAGATTACCGTATCATCATTGCCTTGTCCCCGGGCATAGGATTGAGCCACTTTTTCCATCATTGACTTGGTCATACCCATTGCATTAATGGGATAAACCGCCTTGTCTGTACTCAGACATACCACCCGTTTTACATTGTTCCTAATGGCAGCTCGTATAACATTATCACTACCGATAATATTAGTCATAACCGCCTGCATTGGAAAAAACTCACAGGAAGGTACCTGCTTTAGAGCTGCTGCATGGAAAACATAGTCCACATTTTTCATCGCTGACTCAATACCATTGTAATCCCGAACATCACCAATATAATAACTTAAGCGGTCATCATCAAAATCAGTACGCATCTGATCCTGCTTGGTTTCATCCCGGCTAAACACCCGGACCTCTTTACACTTATTTGCTAACAAAAAACGTATAACTGTCTTACCAAAAGAGCCAGTGCCACCCGTTACCAGAAAAACCTTATCAGTAAAATTTGATTTACTCATTATAACCAACCATTTAAATTACTTTGCCCATACTATTGTTATTTATTTAATAAAAAATCAACTGTTTTCTTCACACTTTGCTGCCAGTTAAATTTTAATGCCTGTTTAGCTGCTTTGCTGGCATACTCATCCCTTTTATTCTGGTCATTTTCCAATGATATAACTTCATTTACCAGCGTTTCAGGCACATAGGGATCAAAATAGATGACTGCATCTTCTCCAAATTCCGGCATTGGTGCAATATTAGAACATAGAACAGGTTTAGCTGCTGCCAGTTTCTCTAATAAAATATTCGGACAGCATTCACAGGACGATGCAAAAATTAAGGCTCTGGCAGATTTATACAAGCCCGGCAGTTCCCTATAATCTACTTTTCCTATGTAAAACACGCTGTCTTTAAGCCCTAATTCATCTATCATCGCAATGACAGATTCACCATATTCATTATATTTAGGTCCAGCCAGCACAAGCGGATATTCAAATCCCTGCTTTAATAATAATTTCCATGCTTTGACTATCTCTTTTTGTGCCTTATAAACATCAAGAATAGACACATACAGATAAAATTGATTATTTTGTAAAAGTTCCGGTAAGGAATAAATATTAGAAGAATCCAAAAAAAGCTCATTCAGTCCATGAGGAATTAACACACTTTTGTTATCAATACCGGCAATATACTTTTTTACTGTTAAACGTGAATACTCAGAAATAAAAACGACTTTATCTGCTAATTTATAGGAAAGCAAAAAAACATATCTTAACAGCCACAATTTAAATCGAATATAAGAAAGCAATTTAAAGCGCTTTCTTTCCTTCTTATCAAATGGCAACATATTTCTAAGTGCTGTTGCACTGATGATCCCCTCAGGCATCCTTGTCAACATAATGCCACCTGGAGCATAATAAACAGCTGCTTTCTGCTGTTTTAAAAAACCCGGTAATGCAAATAACTCCCAGAAAGTACGATGGAATATACTTTTTGAAGCCCATTTCGCCTCAAAAAGTCTAATTTTATCAGAATTGCACACCTCAAATACACCACGATTACGGCTATTTACCAAAAGTAATACCGTATAGTCACCCTCTGGCAGATGTTTCAGAAAATTGATAAGATAGGTTTGTCCACCACCCCGAAGCGCACTTAAAGCA
>JALSUJ010000641.1 GCA_027071355.1 Gammaproteobacteria bacterium
CCCAGGGGAACCCCTGCCTGTAAAAAGCCGATAAACAGAGGCACGGCCGAGCAGGAACAGAAGGGGGTGACTATGCCCAGTGTTGATGCCATAACATTGCCGATGCCCAGACGTTTGCCGGATAATATGGCGCGGGTGCGTTCAGCCGACACAAAGGTATGAATAATACCCATAACAAATACAATGCCGGTCAGTAATAACAGCACTTTGGGTGTGTCATAAAAGAAAAATTGCAGAGCGCCGCCCAGATGACTATCCCGGCTTACCGGCAGGGCAGCGACCAGGGATTCTGACAGGGGAATCAGCGTCATATACAGGCCCAGCCATACCGCGCCTGCAGCTGCCAGAAACAGAAACGGGCTGCGCTGATGAATACGCATAATGAGTTGCTGCATTTTTTAGCTCCACTTTAGTAATCTTTATGAGAAGACGACTAAGGGGGCAAAAAGATGCACAAAAAACTGAAATTTTATATATCGGAAAGGGTGGCTAACGGGCTGACTAGCATTGAGACTCTTTTGAGTTAAAGCAGCACACATTACCCGCCTCATCAAAATTGACCTTACACAGCTCAACCAGCTCTGATTTCAGCCGCTTACGGGCTCGCTGTATACGTGACTTGGCAGCAACCAGTGAAAGGCCGTTATTTTCCGCAAAATCAGACTGGGACTGACCATCAAGATCACAGTGTTCAATAATCTGACGGTCATCATCATTCAATTTGGCCAGGGCTTTGGGCAGGCAAACATCCAGAGTTTGCACAGCCGGAATTTCATCAAATTTATCGGCCAGGTCTTCTGATATTTCTGAGGTGGTGAGTTTGGACTCCACACGTCTCGAGTGATCAATAAACTGGTTACGGGCAACGCGAAACAGCCAGGCCCTGGGATTTTCCAGCTCGCAGAACTTGCTGCCTTCAACCACAGCACGCAGGAAAGTTTCCTGCAAAATATCTTCCGCCTGTGCAGGGTTGGCCGTTTGCCGGGTTAAAAAACCGCGCAGTTCAGCTTCATGTTTTGCCCAGGCATTAATAATACAGTTCATTTATGAATCTCGAAGGGGTGGGTATATTCAGGTCAATTAATTGGCTATCTGAATATCTGATCATTATTTCAATTTGCTCAAATTATATCCTATTAAAAATATTTATGAATACGCCGGCCCATAAAGCACCCACAAGTCATACGACTATTGCAGACATGAAAAATGGCAATACTCAACTATACTCATTTCACCCCTTTAGGTGATAAAGAAAGAAAACGCTTTTGAAAACATCCGCTAAATTCGCCTTTATATTCGCCATTATCGCCATGCTATCAACGCTGATGCCAT
>JALSUJ010000642.1 GCA_027071355.1 Gammaproteobacteria bacterium
ATTTTACACAGGTACTGAGCATGAACCCTGAAGCAGAAAAAGAACTTAAAGTCCTCGGCGTGCTGCGCCAGGTTATTTCCGGCGTGGTACGGGAGCTCACCCCCGAGCCGGGCATGCGCCACCCCTTAAGCGACAAGATGATCGAGGATATTCGCCAGAGCTTTATTCTGATTGCTTCACGGGAAAAAGAAATCAATGAAGCCGCCGGTACCCCCAGTACCCGCCGCCCCCAGTTTGCAGATGACCCGAAAGCCGCCAAGGTGGTACAGTTTCATGGCCTGAAAAAAGACGAGGATAAATAAGCCTTCTTTTGACGCGAAGGGCTAAGGGCGCGAAGATTATTTTTGGCACAGAGGCACAGAGCTTTTGAAAAAAGGCCTCATAGCCATTTACCCTGGCAAAATTTGACTCAACCCCAATCGCACTTTGTATATTACGTTTATCCTGCCACCTTTAATCTCCGGACCTCTGTATCAAAGAAACACCAACAAAAACCTTCGCGCCACCCCCCCCGCAATTTTACGTCCCCCTGCCATTTTTCTGAAAATCATCTAATCTTAGACACAACCAAAAAAACAACAGGCTTTATTCAGGATGTCAGAAATTTTTGTTGGCAGGCAGCCCATCTATAACCGCAACCTGGGCGTTTATGGTTACGAGCTACTGTTTCGGGGCAGCAGCCAGAATAATGCCGCCATGGGTGAGCTATCCCAGGATGGCGCCACATCCACCACCATTATTAACAGCTTTATTGAAATCGGTCTGGAAAAACTGGTGGGCAAATCCTATGCCTTTTTGAACTTAACCGAAAATTTTCTCACTGATGAAGAGGCCCTGCCCATTAAGCCTGACCAGGTAGTGCTGGAAGTGCTGGAAGATATTCCGGTTACTCTGCCCGTATTAAAAGCGGTAAAACGCCATAAGGAAAACGGCTTTATAGTGGCGCTAGATGATTTTTTATATAACCCTTCCCACAAACCCATTGTGCCGCTGGTGGATATTATCAAAATCGATATTCAGCAACTGGATCGTAAAGGCCTGCTTAAACACATTAAAATCCTGAAAAAATTCAGCGCGAAATTACTCGCCGAAAAAGTCGAAACACTGGAAGAATATGAGTTTTGCATGTCCCTGGGCTTTGAGTATTTTCAGGGATATTTCCTCAGCCGGCCTCGCATACTCAAAGCCCAGAGCCTGCCAACCAATCGTCTGGCCATTATGAATCTGCTGGCTGTGCTGCAAAACCCGGATACGGAAACCGATGAAATAGAAGAAGCCATCAGCTTTGATATTTCCATTAGCTATAAAATTCTAAAACTGATTAACTCGGCC
>JALSUJ010000643.1 GCA_027071355.1 Gammaproteobacteria bacterium
CTAACAAGGCCGGTTTACCCTCCCCCCATGCGTCTTGCATGGGGGGAGTAAACCCATCAGGCTGATCCCAATTCATTTTTCTCCTTAACCAGATCATCAACTTTTTGCAGAACCTGAACACTACTGTCTTCCGTTAGTCTGAAATAATTCAGAATATTATTCTGAGTATCTTTATCCCTTTTCCAGTCATAATCCTAAATTATAAATATATATTTTGTATCAGATAAAATATGATTAACATTAATTATTTTGTATTTATTGAATTTATTGCTCAAAAAACAGTCAATATAAGTATACACACTAAAAAATTTACGCCCTGTCTTATATATCTTGATTTAGTTACAGGCAATAAAACATATATACAGACACTATATAACCATTAAATTTCGTCCAAAAATTAAATTTTAAATAAGTTTAGAACTATCAATCGTTGCCTGACGATACAGGAAATTTTCCTGTACCAGTCATCCATCAATTTATTAAGTATAGACTGTAAATAAAAATATTGAATACCAGGGGCTTGCTGATCTTTCAGATATTAAGCTCTGAAAACACCAGAAATTTAGTCCATATTTTATAACAGACTCATTCAGCCTTAAGCCGGAAAAAACCTGGCAGCGTGATTTTAGTAACTTATATTTTAAAATCACGAAGCTTAAGTTTTTGTTACTGAGAAGTTCTACCGGGCTGAGGCAGGTTAGGGAAAACCTTCTGTATTTTTTTGTCTGATTATGCTCTTGATAATCAGACAGTGTGATAACAGGAGGAACAAATGAAATATAACCTTCTTTTCTGGTTAAAAGCAAAATTGTGGGATCGCCTATGGAATGCCACTGTAAAATGGTTGAATACCGAAAAAAATGGGTTCGAAATCCCCCCCAATGACTTCCGACAATTATGCTGCGAAATTCGACCGGGTGATATTATTCTGGTTGAAGGACGCAGTCGCGTATCCGAAGTTATTAAGCTCGTTATGCAAAGTCCCTGGACGCATTCTGCACTTTACATTGGTTATCTGCATAACATAAAAGATCCGCTCTTGCTGCAGAAAATAAAACAATATTATCATGAAGATCCCGAAGCACCTCTTATTATTGAAGCCTTGTTAGGTGAAGGCACTGTCGTACATTCCATTGAGAAATATAATAAAGATCATTTAAGAATTTGTCGTCCCAGCAATATTACCCCTAAAGATGCTCAGCAAGTAATTGAATACAGTATAGCTAAGCTGGGTAGTGAATACTATGTCAGACAATTACTGGATCTGGCACGTTTTCTTTTTCCCTACAGCCTGCTACCAAGACGCTGGCGCTCTACCCTGTTCATGCACAATACCGGTTCGGCCACACAAACCGTCTGTTCAAGTATGATTTCTGAAGCTTTTGCTCAAATTCAGTTTCCAATATTACCTGTGACTAAAAAATTAAAAAATGGTCAATACAGTATGTTTATGCGTAATCCAAAACTGGTTACCCCAAAAGATTTTGATTTTTCACCTTATTTTGAAATTATTAAATATCCTATCTATGGTTTTGATCATGTGGCCATGTATAAAAAAATGCCCTGGAATAAGGAAGGTTTGATCTGTCATGAACCCGACAACTGTTACCTGCCCGAAGAGATTGATACCACAAGTTTTCATAAACCACCGGTTCATCATAAAATTAATTTATTAAGACAATTAAAAAAACAGCACCTGAACAAAGAAAATAAACAGCCACTGAAAAAAATAAAAACATTCAAATTAAATCACTGGGGACAGGATATTTTGAAAAACCATTAGTCATTATTTGGCAAAGGGGAAATTATGTCATCTATTAGCAATTATAATGATTCTGGATTCTGGCAATCACTACGCCTGCACTATTTTTCTGAACCTTTTTTTAAACAGTTTCGTCAATTACTGCCTCGTATGTCAACAACAGAAAAAGAAGCCCTCCAGGCAGGATCAGTCTGGTGGGATGGTGATTTATTCAGTGGTTCCCCTGACTGGGACAAATTACTTAATATCGATTTAGCCCGTTTAACCACAGAAGAACAGGCTTTTCTTGATGGTCCAGTAGAACAACTCTGCAGCATGATTAATGACTGGGAAATTACTCAACAGCACAAAGACTTACCTGAGGATATCTGGCAATATATCAAAGATAATGGTTTTTTTGGTTTAATCATCCCTAAACAATACGGTGGCCTGGAATATTCTGCTCTGGCTCATTCAGCGATGGTCATGAAACTGGCCAGTAAAAGCATTACCGCTGCCGTTACCGTTATGGTTCCTAATTCATTAGGCCCTGCTAAATTAATACTTGAATATGGAACCCCGGAACAAAAAAATTATTACCTGCCCAGACTAGCCTGCGGTAAGGAAATACCTGCCTTTGCATTAACCAGTCCTAACGCCGGTAGTGATGCCAGTTCAATGACTGATTATGGTATTGTCTGCCATGCACAATTTGAAGGAAAAAAAACCTTAGGTATTCGTATTAACTGGAATAAACGATATATTACTCTAGGCCCTGTGTGTACCCTCCTGGGCCTGGCCTTTAAACTTTATGATCCAGAACAGTTATTATCAGAAAAACAGGAATTAGGGATTACTCTGGCCTTAATCCCTACTCACCTTAAAGGTATAGATATCGGTCGCAGACATTACCCGTTAAACCAGACCTTTCAAAATGGTCCCAACTCAGGAAAAGATGTATTTATTCCTGTTGACTGGATCATTGGTGGCCGGGATTATGCTGGTAAAGGCTGGAAAATGCTAATGGAAAGTCTGGCCGATGGCCGCTCCATTTCACTTCCTGCATTAAGTACTGGCGCTGCTAAACTGGCCTGTCGTGCAGTAGGTGCCTATGCTCATATCCGCAAACAGTTTAACCGCCCCATTGGAGAATTTGGGGGTATATCAGAAGCACTAACACGAATTGCCGGTAATACTTATATTATGGAAGCCGCCCGAAATCTAACCATAACCAGTATTGATCAGGGAGAAAAACCATCCGTTGCTTCAGCAGTCGTAAAATATCATTTAACTGAAAAAATGCGTAACTTAGTTAATGATGCAATGGATATCTATGGTGGTGCGGCTATTTGTATGGGACCCAGAAATATAATGGGGCGTATCTATCAGGCTGTACCCATTAGTATTACCGTTGAAGGAGCTAATATTCTCACTCGAAGTATGATTATTTTTGGGCAGGGAGCCGTTCGCTGTCATCCCTATATTTTCAAAGAAATAAACTCAATTAATCTTAATAATAAAATTGATGGATTAGTTAAATTTGATAAAGCATTTACATCCCATTTTATCCATATTATACGTTCGCTATATCAAACTTTTTTTAGCGCACTTACTGATGGTCGATTTTGTAAAACACCCGGACACTCTGCAGTAAGGATCACACCGGAGTATCAACAGGCAACCCAAAGAAACTTTCACAAACTATCTCGACTCTCAGTGGCCTTTTCACTGCTTAGTGATTTCTGCATATTAACGCTTGGCGGAAAGCTGAAACAGATGGAAAATTTATCTGGACGGCTGGCTGATATTCTGAGCTATTTATACCTCAGTTCTGCAGTATTAAAACAATATCACCATGACAGGGAATATCAGAACGATCAGGCTTTGATGCAATGGAGTTGTGATAGTTTATTTTATGATACTCAACAGGCCTTTGACGGTGTACTGAGCAATTTACCTAATAAAGTCATTGCCCGTATATTAAAAATATTAATCTTCCCGTTTGGAAAACCCTATCAATGTCCCGATGATCATTTATCACAGAGCGTTGCAGAACAGATATTTAATCCTTCACAAGCCAGGGATCATCTGACCAGCGGGATCTACAAATCTAGTACATTACATGAACCACTAGGTCGGCTTGAAGATGCGCTGGCAAAGGTAATTCGATCCGAACCGGCTGAAAAAAAACTCCATCTGCTAATCAAATATAACAAAATTGAGTTATCGGAAGCCCAGCATAACACCATTATGGATCAGGCCGAATTTATAAGACTGGCTCATCAGCAAAAGTTACTAAATGCTCAGGAAGTAAAAGTTATTAAAGAGGCTGAACAGGCTCGAGAGGAAGTTATTCAGGTTGATGATTTTGATCAACAGTTCAACCTTGTATGTTAAATATAAAAGGTTCAATTAATTAAATCTAAAATACCATTGTCATTTGTATAACTACTGGAGAATAACATGAAGCATCAACACTCATTTCAGGATCCAGTCTATGTAGTTGATGGCCTGCGTACACCACAACTTAAGGCGACAGCTAATCCCGGCCCATTTAGTGCCAGTGATATGGCCGTTTTTGCTGCCCGACAATTATTATTAAAAATGCCTTTTTCAGCCCATGATATAGATGAAGTTATTATTGGTTGTGTAATGCCTGATGCCAGTGAAGCCAATATTGCACGCCAAATTGCTTTAAGGACTGGCTGTTCTGAACAAACCCCGGCCTGGACGGTACAGAGAAATTGTGCTTCTGGCTTACAGGCTATTGATAGCGGTATGAATAGTATCCGAACGGGCCGTTCAGAACTGGTCATGGTCGGTGGTACAGAAGTCATGTCCCGAGCCCCTTTATTATGGAATAATGCCATGAGAAGCTGGCTTTCTGAATGGTTTGGTATCCGCTCTAAGGGTTTAAAAAGAATTCAGCAATATTCCGCACAGGCATTGCGTTTACGTACTCAATTCTTTAAACCCGTCTTCAGTTTATTAAAAGGCCTGAAAGATCCTATTGCTGGATTGTCTATGGGTCAAACGGCTGAGATTCTGGCCAGTCGTTTCAATATCAGCCGGGCTGAAATGGATCAGTATGCCCTGCTTAGTCATCAACGACTTTCTCAGGCTATAGCTGACGGACTTCTAGAACATGAAATTACCCCCGTTTATGACCATAACAATCATTATTTCGAACATGATACCGGAGTGAGAAAAGATTCAAATTTAGAACAACTTGCCCGTTTAAAACCTGTTTTCGATCGACATTACGGTGCCGTTACAGCAGGTAATAGTGCCCAGATAAGTGATGGTTCAAGCATTTTGATCCTTGCCAGTGATTCAGTGGTAAAAAAATATCACTTACCGGTATTGGGAAAACTGATTGATTGTCACTGGCAAGGACTAGCACCAGAAGAAATGGGACTCGGCCCTGCGTATGCTATCCCCCCTCTGCTGCATAAATATAATCTAAAACTTTCTGATATTGATTATTGGGAAATTAATGAGGCTTTTTCAGCACAGGTATTGGCCTGTAAAAAAGCACTCAATGATGATGAATTTTGTCAGCAGGAACTGGGCCTGGGAAAAAAACTGGGTGATATTCCAATACAGAGACTGAATGTAAATGGCGGCGGTATCAGTCTTGGACATCCTGTTGGAGCCAGTGGCAGTCGTATTGTGCTGCATCTGTTAAAACTATTAAAACAACAAACATTCCATTCCTCTGAGCAGAGCTTCAGAGGCATTGCCTCCTTATGTATTGGCGGAGGACAGGGTGGAGCGATACTGATAGAAAAATAAACTAAGGAGGATTTTATCATGCAAACAGCGTATAAAAACTGGTCAGTTGAAACGGATAATAAGCATATTATTACACTGACACTGAATCAGCCGGGAACCTCAATTAATGTCTTATCACAGTCAGTATTAAATGAACTACAGTGCATTCTGGCTACCGTAAAAAATTCAAAGGCCTGTGCGCTGGTCTTTAAGTCAGCCAAAAAGCACTGTTTTATAGCAGGTGCTGATATCAATGAATTTTCAATGTTTCATAATCATCCTGACCCTTATAAAACGGCTTTACAGGCCATTGAACATGGCCAGCAGGTAATGAACAGTATTGCAGAACTACCATTCCCTACTTTTGCCCTGATTAATGGTTTCTGTCTGGGAGGCGGAATGGAATTAGCATTAGCCTGTGACTACCGTATTGCTCTGGAACATGAAAAAACTCGCCTGGGATTACCAGAAATTAAATTAGGAATCCATCCGGGATTTGGAGGCTCTGTTCGGGCCAACCGGCTTCTGGGGGTCTTTGCTTCCATGAGTCTGATGTTATCAGGACGTACTCTGTCAGCCAGAAGTGCAAAAAAATCAGGTCTTATTGATGATGTTATTCCCCAGCGGCACTTTAACCAGTCTATATCTCACTACCTGGACAAGATAAAATTAAATAATAATTCTGGCTGGACCAAACACCAACGTCCTTTTTATTTGTCTTTACTGGAAATGGATTTTGTACGTCCTGTTGTCGCTTATATATTAGCAAAAAATATTAAAAAAAGAATCCACGAAGCACATTATCCCGCCCCCTTTAGACTAATTAATTTATGGAAAAAATATGCCGGCAATACTGATCTTATGATGAGAAAAGAAGCCGAATCAGTTGCCCTGCTTATCAACACCAATACCGCCAAAAATCTGATAAGGGTATTTCATTTACAGGAACTCTTAAAATCCCAGTCACACGAGACCGCATCTGATAATAACAGCAGACTTCAACATATACATATTATTGGTGGTGGTGTAATGGGGGGGGATATTGCAATCTGGTGTGCTTACAAGGGCTTTAGGGTAACCGTACATGATAGAAGTCATGAAGTTTTGGCTCAATTAGTACAACGTGCAAATATCTTTCTAAATAACAAATTAAAAAATAAACGACTCATTCAAGCTGTTCTTGATCGGCTTATACCTGATATAAAAAATCAGGGTATAATAAAAGCACAACTCATTATTGAAGCTATTATTGAAGATGTTAACAGCAAACAACAGGTCTTTATAGAAGCAGAAGAACTGGCTCCGCCAGATTGTATATTTGCTACCAACACATCCAGCATACCTCTGGATGATATTTCATATTCTTTAAAACAGCCTGAACGTCTGATTGGGATCCACTTTTTCAATCCAGTTTCTAAAATGCCACTTATTGAAGTGGTCAGTTCAGATAAAACATCGCTAAAAGCAAAACAAATTGCAAATCTTCTGGCAACTAAAATCAGTAAACTTCCACTTCCTGTTACCAGTACTCCGGGCTTTCTGGTAAACAGGGTATTAATGCCTTATTTGCTTGAATCCATTGTTCTGTACAGTGAGGGAATACCTGCCGCTTATATTGATAATGCCGCTAAAATTTTTGGTATGCCCATGGGTCCCATTGAACTGGCCGACAAAGTCGGGCTTGATATCTGCCTCTCTGTTGCCTCTTATCTGGCAGTATCACAAAATATTAAAATACCTGAAATATTAAAAGATAAGGTAAAAAATAATTTTCTGGGAATTAAATCAGGACAGGGTTTTTATCAATATAAACAGGGCAAAATCATTAAAATAAAAAATAACTATTCAAAACTTAGTTTAACTCAGGTTAGCGATCGCCTGATGTTTCGTTTATTTAATGAAGCAGTTGCCTGTCTTGATGAACGGGTCGTTGCTAATGACGATCTACTTGATGCTGGAATTATTTTTGGTACAGGTTTTGCTCCTTTTCTGGGTGGACCAATGCATTATATTAAGCAAAAAGGGATCGAAGAAATGGATCATGCCCTGGCTGATTTATCAAAAAATTATGGAGAACGTTTTAAACCCACACTGGGTTGGGAGCATTTGATGCCGGAAATCTAAAGTTTAGATAAGTAAAGAGGCCAATATAATGAAAACAGATTCAAATATATTAATTCAAGCTATTACACCAGAAACCGCTGGTTCTCTGCCTGGACTGTTTTTTAAACGAGTCAGACAAACGCCTGACAAAACCGCCTATCATTATTTTGAAAAAGAATCACAACAGTGGAAAAGTATCACCTGGTCAGATGCCTATTATAGGGTTTCCAGATGGCAGTCTTTATTTGTTCATTTTAATTTAAAGGCCGGAGATACCATGGCCATTATGTTAAGAAATCGTCCTGAGTGGGTATTTGCAGAACAGGCGGCTTTAAGTCTGGGACTGGTTGTGGTGCCGTTGTATATTAACGATCGACCAGAAAATATTGCCTATATTTTAAATGATGCCAATATTCGTATAATGATTATTGATAATCAGCAGCAACTTAAACAACTGCATTCAATTTATGAACAGTTAAAAAACTTAACCGCTTTAATTACCCTGGTGCCTGGCAATAGACTCTCAGCCATTTCACAAAATAAACTCCCCCTGTATTATTACCAGGATGTTATGTTTAAAGATAATTGCCAGTATCAACCATTCAAAGGTAACGCTGATGATCTGGCCACTATCGTTTACACCTCAGGGACCACAGGAAAACCCAAGGGTGTGATGTTGAGTCATAACAATATTCTATTTGATACCTGGGCAGCAATTTCAGCCGTTCCCTGTCTCAGTAATGACCGGTTTCTATCATTCCTGCCTTTATCACATATGTTTGAACGAACAGCAGGTTACTATATTCCCATGATGTCAGGAGCCGAAATAATTTATGCTCGTTCAATTGATAAATTAGCAGCCGATCTGCAAACTGTTAAGCCAACCGTACTGGTCACAGTGCCCAGAATTTTTGAACGTGTCCATCAAAGAATTATGGCTCAAATAGAACAAAAATCTAAATTAGCTCAAATATTGTTTTATACTACCATTGCTATTGGCTGGAAACGATTTTTAGTTCACCAGGGGAGACATAACTGGTTTCCCGGATTATTGTTATGGCCTTTTCTAAATCAGCTCATTGCCCAAAAAATCATGCTTAAACTGGGTGGTCATCTGCGTCTCGCTATTAGCGGTGGTGCTGCTCTAAATAATGATATTGCTCAGTTTTTTATTGGACTTGGTCTCACTATAACCCAGGGTTATGGCATGACAGAAGCAGGGCCCGTCATCAGTACCAATAAACTGGATGACAATGATCCCTTTAGTGTTGGACAAATTTTACCTGGTATAAAAACACGTTTCGACCAACGGGGTGAACTGCTTATTAAAGCTAAAACTGTTATGCAGGGTTACTGGAATAATAGCAAGGCCACAAACCAGATACTGGATCACTCAGGCTGGCTTCACACCGGTGATAAAGCTGAACTGCGAAACAGTCATCTTTATATTACCGGACGTGTTAAGGAAATTATTGTGCTGAGTAATGGTGAGAAAGTACCACCAGCTGATCTTGAAATGGCTATCTGTAATGATCCGGTATTTGAACAGGTAATGGTTGTCGGAGAGGCAAAACCTTATTTAAGTGCTATTATTGTTATTAGTGAAGAAATGTGGCCAGAACTAGCGAATGCAGCTCAAATCAATGTCTACGAAGAAAATGCCCTGGCTAATAAAAAGCTTTGTAAATTAGTAACAAAAAAAATCTCCACGTTATTAGGTTCATTTCCCGGTTATGAACAAATACGACGAGTAAAACTGGTTCTTAAACCATGGACCATCAATAATGGTTTATTAACGCCCACTATGAAATTAAAACGAAATAAAATTATCTCTCGTTTTAAAAATGAAATTGATGATTTATATGCTGGCCATATTTAAGTAACCTCCAACTATCTAAAGAACATCTTCAGATAGTCTTTATATTTTAGTAAGGCATCTTCTATAACAATATAAGGAGCAAGATAATGTGTAGTACACCGCACCCATCCAGTAAAACCTTAAAAACACATCGTCGTGCCGTTAACTTAGGCAGTTCTTATGGTAAAATGATGCGTAATGCTTCAATTCAATACGAACAACGTCAGGAGGAACGTGAAAGAAGACGTCGCAAACATCAAATTGAAGAACAGGATAAATCCCAGGATTCTGATCAGGCTTCTTCTGTTTCCGCCTGCTGTTCCGAGGACGCTACATCAGGAAGCAAATTAGCACGAATTCTGGCATCAATCTCGGCGGCAATATCCGGGTTTTCTTTCAGATAAGCACGTACTTTATCTTTGCCCTGACCTATTTTATCTCCATTATAGGCATACCAGGCACCGGATTTATCAACTATCCCCTCTTTAACTCCCAGGGTAATCAACTCCCCTTCATAAGAGATGCCTTCACCATACAGAATATCAAATTCAGTTTGTTTAAAAGGCGGTGCCACTTTATTCTTAACCACTTTCACCCGGGTTTCATTCCCTAAAATCTCATCGCCTTTTTTGATGGCACCAATGCGACGAATATCAAGTCGAACAGAGGCATAGAATTTAAGTGCATTACCGCCGGTAGTGGTTTCAGGATTACCAAACATTACTCCGATTTTCATACGGATCTGGTTAATAAAAATTACCAGGGTATTGGAGCGTTTAATAACCCCGGTTAATTTGCGCAGAGCCTGAGACATAAGGCGAGCCTGTAAGCCCATATGAGAATCGCCCATATCACCGTCAATTTCGGCCTTTGGTGTTAAAGCAGCAACAGAGTCGATTACCAGAACATCTACTGCACCGGAGCGTACCAGCATATCAGTAATTTCCAGCGCCTGTTCACCGGTATCAGGTTGTGAAACCAGCAAATCTTCAACATTAACTCCTAATTTTTCAGCATAAACCGGATCCAGTGCATGTTCCGCATCCACAAAAGCAGCGGTACCGCCCATTTTCTGTGCTTCAGCAATTACCTGCAGAGTTAATGTGGTTTTACCCGATGATTCAGGCCCATAAATTTCGACCACTCGTCCTTTTGGCAGTCCTCCAATTCCCAAAGCAACATCCAGTCCCAGTGAACCGGTTGAAATTGAATCAATTTGTACAATTCCGGCATCCCCCATACGCATGACAGACCCTTTACCAAATTGACGATCTATTTGAGAAATTGCTGCATCAAGTGCTTTTTTCTTATTTTCATCCATAGTTTTAAGTTACCATTGGTCGATTGCTAAATATATAAAGAAAGCATTATTTCATAGAATGCTTTTAAGCTCCATAAATGTGAAAAATCTGTTTATTTTGAAAACTGTACAACAATTATAACGAGTCTTGCTGGGTGGGTCAATCATTAGCCAGTAAATTTATTTCTACTTTTCTTCAGTGAGAATTAACTGATACAGTTCCTGCAGGGCAAATTGCGCCGATTGATTTCTAACCATTGCTCTATCACCTGAAAAACGCCGGGTTGTGAGCATACCTTTCACTGGACCATCATGACCTGCATACCAGGACCAGCCAAAGCAGACAGTACCCACAGGTTTTTCCTGAGTCCCGCCATCCGGACCCGCTATACCGGTAATAGAGAGTGCATAGTGTGCAGCTGAATACTTAAGAGCACCTTCTGACATTGCTCTGGCAACCTGTTCACTGACTGCACCCCACTGCTCTATTAACTCCAGTTCTACACCCAGCATCTGGTTTTTTGCTAAATTGCTATAAGTCACAAATCCGCGTTCAAACCAGCTGGAACTGCCTGCCCGATCGGTAATTAATTTTGCCACCAGCCCACCGGTACAAGATTCAGCAGTGACGAGTTGAATATGTTTTTTTTTGCATATTGCAGACAGATTATCAAGTATTTTATTAGTCATAATAAAAAAGTGTTCAGGGTTTACTGGTCAAAATATAAATCGCTGGCTATAATTATGAGTATGCAGATTTCTAATGACAGCCTTTATCAAAATCTTTCCCAATACAAAGTCAGGTCTTCGGAGCAAACACCTGCCAGTACTTCTGCCCGTCCGGTTATTATTGAAGGACAGATCCTTAATGATAAGGATACTCAACAACGTTCATCAAGCCTTAAAAGAACTGATTCCGACAGGGATGATAACAGCCGTTTTACCCTGCAGGATAATGATCAGGACGACCGTCAAAGTACTGCTAGCACAGATACTGCGGATAAAAGTACCTCGGTTAAAGATACCACTATAACAGCTCAGAGTAGCAATGCCGTACTGCAGACATTAACTCAGGATCAGGCTATTGGCTACTCTGTAATTAAGCAGAATTCGGCTGTACAAACAGCAAACAATGACAGCAATGCCTCATTCCCTTATGGTAATCGCAGAAGTTTTAACGGTCTATCAGGCAGTTCTTTAATTATTCAGAATTATTTAAACAACTCACCTGCAGTATCTATGCAGCAAAGTTATAGTCCGGCGGGTGTGGATTTCTTTGTTTAAAAAAACACCCTGAATTTTTTATTCGGCTTATTCTGCATAAGGATTTTTAAAGGTCTTGTTTTAAAGGTCTTGTTTTAAAGAACTTTGGGTTGTTAAAGAACTTCCTGCATAGATAATCCAACAATATATTGTCCATTGTCTTCATCAGCATCCACACGTACAACCGTTGCACTGGCTTTTAGAGGTGAAACAGTCTGAATAACCGGGTGCACTATAACATCCAGTTTATCGCCTTCAGCCAATTTTTCATCGGTAATAAATTTAACACCATTGGCACTCAGATTTTTACCTTCACCCTTAAATTTTTCCGAGCTGCCAACTCTGGAAAATTCAACATGGCAATCCACTGCCATGCGATAAAAAGAACGCTTTTCGTCATAATTAATAGTCATAAATTTAGGAACCTTATCACTGAATTGGATTAACTTTATAATAGCAGTAAATCCACTAAAAACAGAGAAAAAATTAACTTTTTAATAAAACATCAGACATAGTATATAGTGGCGATTTAGTCTGTCACTCTGACTTTAAGCAGGTCAAACCTTTTTTCTGAAGTAATATAGTAATTTTTATTATCTCTGGACAGACACATAGCTTCGGGCTGATACATTTTGTTATATTTAAGTGAATATTGATAGCGCCATTTATCCCGGCCTGTCGATTCATCTCTGACTCTGGAGAAACGATGGATTCTCCGATAAGTATTAATGGACATTAGCTGACCATCAGAACTAAAATCCAGAGCACTGGGATGCACTATCTGAGGCAGTTCTCCTGTTTTTATTGCCGTTTGCAGCTGTTCAGGGCTGGCGGGTTTTAAGGCTAATTCAAATATTAAAGTGGGTTTATGACGCTTACTCAGCAACACGATTTTATTGCGCAGGGTATCAACTGCCACCGCTTCCACATCATAGGATAAATTATCTTCAAATTGATATCTGACCGACCAGGCTGGTGTTAGAGCAGAGCGACTCTCTCTCTCTGTACCGGGAACAGGTTCCTCAATGATGTTGATGCGATGCTCCCAGAGCAATCTATAATTATCGCCGCTATCGGCGACCAGCAAATAATGCCGACCCTGATATTCAAATGCGTCCATATCCTCCCAGTCAATACTTTCAAGGCCATCCAGAAACCAGGTACCTAAATCTTTGCCGGTATCACTCAGGGCATAAATTATCGGCATGTGACCGCTGTCATTATGAGTCCAGAGCAGGTGTTCATCCCGGGTTGAACAGGCCAGACCACTGGATTCTTTAATAGACTTATTCTGTATACTATAGCGGGTTTGCTGATAAGGCTTTTTAACGATCTGCTGAACAGCAGCATGACAAATCGATATGAGCAACAATAAAGACAGGATTAATAAAAAATATCTGTTCATAATTCAAGCACAGGGAACACATTCCGGGTATTTTTGTACAGCTGTTCCATTATTTGTTTAGCAGACAAATGACTATCATACAGACTGAGAAAGACCCGGGCAATTTCAGACAGGTATTCCGGACTATTACGTTCACCGGAATGAGACAGAGGACTCATATCCGGGGCATCTGTTTCCAGCACCCAGGCTTGCAGAGGTAATCGAGTGACCAGTGAGCGAAGTCTGCTTGCCCTGGGATAACTATAAGCACCGCCAAAACCCAGTTTAAACCCCAGATCAAGGTACTCTACTGCCTGCTCATAGCTACCGCTGTAGGCATGAATAACACCCTGGACATCACGCTTCTGTTTTAATAGCGCCAGTACTTCAAAATGGGCTTTTAAAGCATGAATCAGGACCGGCAGATGATATTGTCCGGCAATATCTAATTGAGCAGAAAAATAATGACGCTGCGACTCTTTATCCATCGCCCGTTGGTCATTATTATCATTATCGGCTGATGTTCTTCTGTGCAGAAAATCCAGCCCAATTTCACCAATAGCCACCAGACTATCCGTTGTACACAGCTGTTCCAGCAATACTAAATCCTCCGCTTGATGCTGATGGACAAAACAGGGGTGTAGTCCTGCTGCCGGCAAAAGCATAGAGTGCTGCTGGCAAAGGCTTAATAAAGACGGCCAGCCCCCGGCACTGACACCTGGGATCACGATATTTTGAATATGCTGTTGCCGACAATGCTGCAGTATCGCTAACCGATCCGCATCAAAAACCGAAAAGTCCAGATGACAATGCGTATCAACCAGTCTGCTCATGATGCAGCCAGTTTAACTGGATAATGAGCCAAAGACGCTTTTGAGAATATCCGTTGAACGAGCCGCCGGATTTTGACGAATAAGCGTTTCCTGCTCTGCAATTTTACTAAACAGGCCATCTAGCGTCTTGTTGGTGACATAATCTTCCAGATTAGCCGCATCTCCCAGATATTGATTCAAAATACCAAAAGTATCATATTGTCTGGCCAGAGAAAGCATGGATTTATAATATTGAGTCACCTCATTACTGGCCATAGAGTCTGTCACATAAGGTTTTATTAACTGACTAAGCTGTGCAGATGTATGCTGTTTAAAATAATCCGTCGCTGCCGTATCTCCACCGCTCAAAATACCCTGAGCGTCACTGAGTGACATTTTGGAAATAGAATCCACAAACACATTAGTCACTTTAGGAACTGCCTGTTCTGCCGCCCGATTCATACTGGTCACAAAATCATCAGCCATCTGTTCCTGCCCAGCCATACGCAAGGCAGATTCAACTTGCTGTAATTGCTCAGGCATGGGAATACGAACACTTTGATCATTTAAAAAACCATTTTGCTGGCCCAACATGGCAATCGCTTTTTTGACACCGACATCCAGCGCTTCTTTTAAACCCTGCACAATTTCATCATTTGACAGGCTGGAGCTGACACTGGATACCGCGTTTTGTCCACTATCGCTCTGGAGGTATTTATCCGCTTCTTTTGCCCAGTCCTGCCAGCCGGCAAAACCAGCTCCGGCAAAACCGAGTAGAGCAATACTGAATGATGCAATGATTAAATTTTTTTTCACAGTAATTCCTTGTGTTTTAATAACTACCAGACAGGGTAGTTAATCTGTTTGTGTTGTAAAACAATCTGTTTCTGTTTGGCATTGCGTCCTTTACGGGTTTGAATTTCATAAAGTAAAGCCTGCTGTTCTCCGGGATCAAGCCGGGTCTGAAGTTCAAAGGTTTGAAAATCATATTTTTTCAGATTCAGATCATGTTTAATTAAGGCATCCCCCGCAATTTTACGCCGAATTTCCACTTTAACAGGTCTGTCGGTAAAGTTTTTTAACTGCTGCATATAAATACTGTGATCATTCCAGCCGGCTACAGTGGCATTATGATCAATTTTAATGTGGCCGTCATCAACCCGACGATAAAGCTTGCCTTTGCGGTAATACATCCAGATATTATCACGCCAGTTTTTTAAATTCACCAGCTTAAAAAATATTTGCGGATTAGCACCGGTATTTAATTCCACTTTTTCACCGATAGAAACATACTTAAAATTCACACCGGCAATATATTTCAGACTCCCCAGACGAGTATGTTGATAGATCTGCATGTTACCCTGTGGCAGAGGCGACTCCCCTAATGATGACTTCCGGTTATTGTTAAAGCTCAATATTCGAACCAGCTGATCACCGTACTCCCGGGGACGATAACGATAGGTAGTATCTATCGCTATATCAGTAGCACGGCTGCTGCGTAGGCGTTTTGACCAGCCATTGGCTATGGATTCTTTACCCTCAATGCTGAAAATATAATATTCACTGAGACTTTCCTTATTGATCTCTTTTTCTTGTTCCATAATATCAGCCATTACTGGCGCAGGCATACTGTATTGCCCTGCACTTTTACTGAGCATCTGTCTCGCCATCTGAATTTTTTTGACTTTACGGCGCAGCTGGATATCTTCTTTACGATAGTCAGCTTCCCTGACCAGCTCATTAACCCGCTCCACCAGGTTAATTTCACCCAGCACCAGACGAATTTCTGCATGGGCATAATCTTCACCGGAATGATTACTGACCGTCACAAAATGTTCCAGTTTCATAGTATCACCGGAATCATTCATAAGCGCAGTATAATCTGCCTGCCAGCTGATACCAGAGGTAAAATAGGAAATTTCAATGGTAGCCAGAGTCGCTATCCGGCTATTAATATTCCAGTACAGCATCTGTGGTTTGTCATGCGGGTAGGTGGTATTACTTAACACCATTTTTCCTGGATGAGATAAAAAACGCAGCTGTACCGAAGTGGGATCAATTCGGGTATTAGCCCAGCTGAACTGCAGACGATTGGCACCTTCTCTGATACTGATCTGACGGGTTTCCCGTACCAGCGTTAAATCTTCCGCATTATAAATAGTTAGCTGCACACTGTCTCTATCCGGCAGAGTAGATAAATCAATATTTTTTGCACTGCTGGCAACAGGAAACAGCATCAGTACACTAATTATAATTACCTGTAGTTTTACAAATTTCATTATATTTCTCCTTACCAGACATTGTTAAAATGGATATTTAACTGGCGTTCGAGCCTGGCCGGTTCATGCCCCCTGTTTCGTGCCGGAAGCGTTACCTGATAGGTTACTTTCTGTGCGGAGGTTTCGTCCTTGGCTGGCTTATTTTTAAAACTGGTGTCGTCTCCTATCTGCCATTCAATTAACGACTGGCCTGAACTAATACCGCTACCGGCCAGTACTTCATTTCTTAAATATGGTAAGGACTCTTCAATAGTTAATGTTACCGGTGTCTCTTTAAAGTTTTCAATTTTATAGTTAACCAGCACATCATAATTATAAAGATTACCATTGCGTTGCTGACGCTTTTTTCGCTCAATAATTCGTTTAACAACCACATCCTGGGCTTTACCAATAAAGAGTTTCTGCTTATCATCCCTGGCCGTATACTGGCCCCAGTCCTCCCCGATAAAGACAGCACTATTGTGGTTATCCTGCTGGTAAATCCGATACTTACCTGCAGCTAAAGGCATAGTACCCAGCTTATGTTCACTATCATTATGGATCTGATAATGCATCAGTACATTTAATTTATCCTGACTTCGATTTCTATAACCCAGCCGGGCTGCATTGACAGTATAAGTTTTATCAACCGGCACCCCGCTGAACTGATGATTAAGAAACTCCTGAGTTTCGTTCAGTCCAACGGGCAGTTTAATAGTGTGTTTCCCGCCGGTATTGATATCGGCATCCAGAAATTCCTCACCGGACTGATT
>JALSUJ010000644.1 GCA_027071355.1 Gammaproteobacteria bacterium
AAGTTCGCCAGTACAATGCATTGCCTGAGCATATCACCACTCACTTACACGGCGGTCATATTGAAGCAGCCAGTGATGGTCACCCGGTTGATTTTGTTGAGCCAAACAACTTTAAAGACTACACCTATTCCAATATTCAGCGTGCCACTACCCTGTGGTATCACGATCACGCGGAAGATTTAACAGCACCTCACGTATACAAGGGTCTGGCCGGTTTTTATATTATCACTGACGATGCAGAAAAAAGCCTGAACCTGCCCAGCGGCGATAAGGAAGTGGCTTTCGTTATTCAGGATCGCTCCTTTAATGCGGATGGTTCTTTTGCCTACACAGGCAATCGTTCCGGTGAGCTTGGGGACACCTTAATGATTAATGGTGCACCTCAGCCATATCTGGAAGTCTCCAATACCAAATACCGTTTTCGTATTCTAAACGGCTCCAACCGTCGTGAATATATTCTGGCATTAAGCAATGGCCAGCAGATGACACAGATTGGTACAGATGGTGGCTTACTGCCTTCACCGGTTAATGTTGATACGATCTTTATGTCACCGGCTTACCGCGCTGATATTGTGATCGACTTCTCTCAGGTGCCAGTGGGCCAGAGTGTTGTACTACAAAACCTGGATGGTTCTGGCAGCACAGCTGAAATCATGCGCTTTGATGTGGTCCGCAGTGAAACAGATACCAGTGATGTACCTGCCGTATTAAGTACCGATATTGAAGTGCTGAAAGAATCAGATGCGGTAGTCACTCGCCGTTTCACCTTTAGCATGCGTCGTGGCAAGTGGGTTATTAACGGCCAGCCTTATGATTCACAGCGTGTTGATGTGAACCCTAAACTGGGTACTACCGAAATCTGGGAACTCACCAATCGCTCTATGATGAATCACCCGGTTCATATTCACGATATTATGTGGCAGGTGCTGGATGTTAACGGCCAGCCACCGGGTGAAGATTATATGGGGCAGCGTGATGTATTTGTAGTTCGCCCCATGTCAACCGTGCGGGTCATTGGCCGCTTTGATGATTATACAGGGTTGTATGTATTCCATTGCCATAACCTTGAACACGAAGACTTTGCCATGATGGCAAACTTTGAGGTTCAGCCTTAATTAATATTTATTGAGGTGCTTCTAAGGGATCAGAGCTTGTATAGTCTGATCCCTTTTATTATTGTGCTAAACGATTAATAAATATTATTTACCGAATGTAGATAGTATTTATTAGTTAAGGATAAAATCGAAGCCATCATTATGAAAAAAATAATTACTCTAAGCGCATTACTGATTATCGGCTTTATAGCTGGTATTTATCTACCCGGCCT
>JALSUJ010000645.1 GCA_027071355.1 Gammaproteobacteria bacterium
CAAATATAACCCCCTGTCGCCATGGCAATAAAATACATCAGGCTACCTGCCAGATAGGAAAGCATCAGGCCTATGTCATGCCATTGGGGATACTGCTTGATAATTAATGTATAAGCGGTAGCACCCAGCAGAAAAAACAGCTCCATTAACAGGCCTAAAAAAATAATGGTGCCGCTGCCAATCAGCAGGGCCTTAAAGCGAATCATAATTCCATATCCTGTAATAAGCCGCAGGCGGTAAATAACAGGGACGCGCGAATGGCCTTATCTGGCCAGGCTTTTTTTATACCAGCGGCGTAGTATTGCATTTGTTTTTGATAGCTCTGTGCAATGGCAGCCAGTGTATCTTCTTGTGCATGCTGGTGACTTTTATAATCAATAATCCAGGCGCAATCGTCTGTGACAATTAAACGGTCGATAATGCCGTAAACCATTTTATTTTTCCGGGGATAATGAATGGGAATCTCATTCCAGACCCTGGATGGATTTTGTGGATAAAAAACAGCTTTAAGCTGTGGATTATCCAGCAGCTCACGCACTTCATTAAGCCAGTCAGTGAGTTGATCATCATCAGTGGATAATTGCAGTTCGGCTGATACTATCTGGATAAGCTGCTGGTCATCAATTCCTTCCCGGGTATTCATTAATTCCAGCAGCCGGTGAATGCCTATGCCTCTTAGCATGGCATCTTCATCAAGGCTTGCGGTTTTACTGGCCTCATCCGGCTGTTCATTAAACTGGCTGGGGGCAATAATATTGCCCCTATACTGAATATCATGCGTGGAAAATAAACGCTTATCCAGATTTATGGGCTCATCTGTTTGTATGGCTGTTTCCCGGGGCGGACAAGATGGCATAGGAAAATCAGATTGCAGTTGAAGAATATCATCTTCATTATCATCACGGTTCAGTGCAGCCGAAATATCCTGATACCAGTCATTTAACGGGCCTTTTTCCGGGCGGCAGGCAGAAATATATAAATATTGTTTTGCTCGGGTCATGGCCACATAAAGCAGGTTGGCATTTTCCCTTTCCTGTACCTTTTTTTGTAACTGGAGTTTTTCACTGGAAATACGGTCACGGTTTTTTGTGGAAGGGATTAGCTGAAAGGCGCAGGGGCGAGGCTTATCCACCGGCCAGTCTACCAGTGTGCTTAAACTGCTTCTGTCTTTTTCAATGCTAATGGTGTCCGCCATAAAAATTACCGGCGCTTCCAGTCCCTTGCTGGCATGAATGGTCATGATTTTAACTCTGGACTCGGCGGCTTCGGCCGGTGCTTCATCCGGTGCATCGGAAAGTGCTTTTAAGCTGCGCAGGTGCTGCAGAA
>JALSUJ010000646.1 GCA_027071355.1 Gammaproteobacteria bacterium
GGACTCATTATCCAGACCTATTTCTGCCGTTATCTGGCTCTGGGGGATAACCACTGCGGCCAATGTTATTGCCGATGCTAATAATGTCAGTGTTTTTAATGAACTGGTGGCTCCTATGCGTCAGGTGGGTATGATTGTCATTCTGACCTGGCTGGTATTGCGTATTGTGGTTCGGGCGGAACGTAATATTATTCATCTGGGGCGAAAAAAGGATCCGACTTATGATATAACCACGGTTCAGGCTGTTGCCAAATTAATCAGAGCGGCTATTTTCATTACCGGCGCACTGATTATGCTGCAGGAGCTGGGGATCAGTGTTTCCGGGGTACTGGCCTTTGGCGGTATTGGCGGTATCGCCATTGGTTTTGCAGCCAAGGATTTATTATCTAATTTTTTCGGTGGTTTAATTATTTATCTGGACCGGCCCTTTGCCGTAGGAGACTGGATCCGCTCCCCGGATCGTAATATTGAAGGCACGGTAGAAAATATCGGCTGGCGTCTGACCACTATTCGTACCTTTGATAAACGTCCCCTGTATGTGCCTAATTCTACGTTTGCCAATATAGCGGTGGAAAATCCTTCCCGTATGACCCACCGGCGTATTAAAGAAACCATTGGAGTACGTTATGATGATGTGGATAAACTGGATGAAATCCTGGTAGATGTCAGGGTTATGCTGGATTATCATGATGAAATTGACTCGACTCAGACCTTAATGGTTAATTTTAATGAATTTGCTCCCTCATCACTGGACTTTTTCATCTATACTTTTACTAAAACCACTAATTGGGTGAAATATCATAAAGTGAAACAGGATGTGTTATTTCGTATTATTCAAATTATTGAAAAACATGGTGCTGAAGTGGCTTTCCCAACCTCAACGATACATATGAGCGGAGAGTTAAAACAGTTAAAACCAGAAACTGCAGGGGTATGACGTGGCAGATAAATTATTAATTGTAATGGTCAATACGGATCCAAATAATAGCGCTGAGCTGGGCGCACCTTTTTTTCAGGCTACAGTGGCTGCGGCAATGGAATATGATGTGGAAGTGATTCTTACCGGCCGCTCCGGCGAACTGGCTGTGCGCGGGGTTGCGGAAAAAATATTTATTAAACCGGATAGTCAGCAGACGGTTTATGATTATATTCGAGAAGCCTATGAAGCCGGTGTTAAATTTAAAGTCTGTACCCCGACACTGGAACTCTGGGGTGATGATCTGATCCCTGAAATTACTGAAACCATTGGTGGTGCTTACGTTATTTCTGAAGCCATGGATGATAATACTGTAACGTTCACCTATTAAATGACAAACCTATGAGCAAACTTGATACCCTGCTGCATGAATGCTGGCAGGTAAAGGAACAGGCAGACTGTTTATACTCTAAAGAACAGGTTCACCAGGCGGTAGAGGCACTGGCTGCAGTGATAACAGAGCAGCTTTCTGATTCAAATCTTCTGGTTCTAGGGGTCATGAACGGGGCCATTATACCTATGGGGCTGTTACTGACCGAGCTGGATTTTCCTTTGCAGCTGGATTATATCCATGCCACCCGATATCGTAATAAAACCAGTGGCGGTAAATTAAAATGGCTGGCTGAACCGCGTATAGACTTAACAGAGCGTCATATTTTACTAGTGGATGATATTCATGATGAGGGCATAACCCTGGATGAAATTAAAAAGTACTGCCTGAAACAGGGCGCTGCTAAAGTGTATAGTGCGGTTCTGGTAAATAAACGTCATGATCGAAAAAATAATACTCGTGCTGACTTTGTGGCACTGGAAGTACCAGATCGTTATGTCTTCGGGTTTGGTATGGATTATAAAGGTATGCTGCGTAATGCGCCCGGTATTTATGCCGTAAAAGGCATGTAAAAATTAATAATATGCAGGTTAATATGAACAATAGAAAATTTGCCGTTATTGGCGGTACCGGATTAACCAGACTGGAAAATCTGGAAATTGTTCGGCGGGAAATTGTTATGACCCCCTATGGCGAGCCTTCCTCATCGCTGGCATTTGGTAATATTGATCATGTGACCGATCAGGAAGTGGTGTTTATGGCTCGCCATGGTCATGCTCACAATATTCCACCACATATGGTTAACTATCGGGCCAATATTAAGGCACTTAAAGAGATTGGCGTCACCAGTATTTTTGCTATTAATGCCGTGGGTGGTATTCGGGAAGACATGTGTCCGGGTACTCTGGCAGTTCCGGATCAGATTATTGATTATACTAGTCGCCGGATAAATTCCTTTTTTGAAAGTAATTTAAGCCATGTGACACATATTGATTTTTCTTATCCCTATAGCGCAGAGCTTAGTGAGAAAATATATAAGGCAGCAGAACAGGTAAATATTGATATTATAAAAGGCGGTACCTATGCGGCAACAGAAGGCCCACGTCTGGAAACCGCCGCAGAAATTCAGCGTTTAAAAAGAGATGGCTGTGATATGGTTGGTATGACCGGAATGCCTGAAGCGGCCCTGGCCAGAGAATTACAGATGGAGTATGTGTCAATCTGTGTCAATGCCAACTGGGCTGCAGGTCTAAGTGATGAGTTAATCAGCATGGAAATCATAGATCAAAACCTGGTAGACGGTATGGCCAAAGTCCGTCAGTTACTGGCTCAAATGATAGCGCAGTTTTAATCTTTTTGGTGTCTGGTTATTCAGCCTATTATTAAATTAATTGAAACCGGTGATCAACAGCTGACTGAACGTGCTGTTAAAACCATGCGTAATTTTTCAGTGTATTACTGGTTTGTTTTTCTTATTCTGGACTTGTTTGGTCGTGTGACTGGTCTGATCGGACTTGAAAAACCCCATATTACTTTTAAAGCTAAAGTATTCCGGTTGTTACTTTGTTACTGTACCGTTTGCTCTTTATCTTCCACTGTAAATGGTGTGACATATACCAGTAAGCCATAAACCGGGTTGTCCAGATAATGTAATTCCTTACTTCGCATTTTACGGTTTTGCTTAAAACGATAGGTATTATTAACACAGTTATTAGTGGTTTGCGCAAGGTTTTCTGTGTCTGTATTCTGTTCGGGCGTGACCCCCTGTTGCAGTTTTTTGTCGATATCCTTATCCGTCTCCACAGTTCCACTGTCTGTCATGGTTGGAGTTTGGGCAACAGGCTTACAGACGGAGGCACTTAAATCTACCTGTAAATGTAAAAAGCGGGAAACGTAGAGTTTAAATTCACCACTAGGTAATAAGCTGTCAGAAAAATTGTCAGCGCTGATTTTAATGGGTAAAGCACTGCGTTTTGACAATGAACGTTGTGTCCAGCCAAAATGAGCGAGTAACTGGTAATTGGGAGAATAGCGGAGATTAGCCACAGAATCTGCCAGCTTGTAATGCTCGGGTGATAAAGCGGCAATACCATTACGTAAGGGTAAAAACTGCTTACTGGACAGGCTGTATTCTGCCAGAGCAGGGATGTCATTATTAATGGCATCGGGTCTGTTATTGTTCAGCTCCTGATCTTTCGGGCGACTCCAGAACTCATCCTGCATACCTTTTTCGTTCAGATGTCTGAACAGGATCACTTCGACAATATAGTATTGTTTTTTCTGAGTGGTTGCAGCAGGTGCCTTGTCCTGGCTAGTATTCTGTTCTGCGTTCTGTTCTGCGTAGCTGAGTGATGTTATCAGCAAAAAACACAGTGCGGTTATTTTAAAAGCAGTTAGTTTAAAAGTCGTGTGCATACCGGATATTCCAATTTATAAGGTGTTTATTATGCTAAATAGGGCAAGGGAAAGCTATACCTGACTGAATAATTACAGAATTTAGTCAATTTAATCACGACTGAAACGCTTCTGTAAAATCTTATTGGTAAATAAGGTTCTCAGATAAAAACCTCTGGGAAGTGTCTGCATTCTTAATCCATCTATTCCAATTCCGGTGGTTACTGCCGATGCATTGGCGGCTTTAGGGCGGATCTGCAGATATTCCCCCTGATGTGCGGTAATACTTTCTACCTCTCCCAGACTGATCAGCTCCATAAAGTCTTCCCAGTCTGTTTGCAGTATATCCCACTGTTCTTTATCCGGTGACCAGAGAAAACCGCTGCCTACTTTACGCTCTGCCAGTGCCAGTTGTGGATCCGCCTCTATAGGGATCCATAATACTGTACTGAGTTTTTTATAAACACAGGAATCCCACCATTGAAGGCCAATATTATTGAGCAGGGGGACTGTACAGACATAAGTGGTTTCCTTTGCCTGATGCTTTGCCGTCAGTGGAATGGTTTTTAACTCAATACCCAGCTTCTGAAAGTCAGGTTCAGAAAGATTACCTGCTGAAGCACCCAGATGAACTTCTATTAATTGACCAATCCATCCTTTGTCCCGTGTTAAATCAGCAGGAACAGGCCAATGGACTTCAGCTGCTAATTGAGCCAGAGTTTGACCGGATATTTTATTAACTCGTGAAAGTAATTCATGCTCAGAGTCGGGAGGAGAACGTTTCTGCATAGTCCAGATTTTGTTTGTTCTTAGCGCATTAAATTGATTTTAGACAAATTTAATTAACAGGAAAATAAATGCCAGTACTAAAAGCAGAGGGATCACCGCTGCCATAACATCATTGCCTTTGGGTTTGGGGCTATTATTGAGCATATGTCTGGCTCTTGGCCATAAGTAGACCAGCATTAAAACAATAAAGCCAGCCGAAGCAATTTTCATCCAATCCATAATTGTTAACCTGTGGTGATAAAAAAAGACCCGGATTATAAATAAACCAGGTCTTTTATTAAAGTTGATTAGGGGTTGTTGTCAACAGCCTCTAAATTTTGATATTAATTAATCATCACCGGATAGTGCACCTAACAGGGCCAGCAGATTAACAAATATGTTATACAGGCTGAGATATAAGCCCACGGTTGCCAGAATGTAGTTGGTTTCACCACCGTTTATGATCCGGCTGGTATCATAAAGAATAAAACCGCTCATTATTAAAATAACGATGGCGGAAATTGCCAGACTCAAAGCAGGTATCTCTAAAAAGATATTAGCCAGGGCTGCAATCAGGATCAGAACCATACCGGCAAAAAGAAGACCGCCCATAAAACTGAAGTCACGACGACTGACCAGAGCATAGCCTGACAGGGCAAAGAAAATAACCCCGGTTCCGCCCAGAGACGTCATAATCAGCTGAGAGCCGTTAGTCAGTTGCAAGTATTGGTTTAAAATAGGACCCAATCCAAAACCCAATAAACCGGTAATGGCAAAAACAACGCCAATTCCAGCCGCTGAGTTAGCGGTGCGGGGTAATACCAGCCAGATCAGACCTAAGGCACCTAAACTGGCAACCATGGGCATAAAGGCAGGCATTTCCATGTGCATTGCAATGTAGGCCATAAAGGCGCTGAACATTAAGGTGACAGAAAGCAGTGCATAAGTATTTTTAAGTACTTTATTAGTTTCAAGAACAGCGCCGGTGCTGCGCTGCTGAACTAATTCAACGGGACGATTCATTTGTTATTAGCCTCCAAAGCTATAATTTATTGGTTGTTTTACTTAATATGCAGTTTAAGACCATTTAAATCAAGGAAAATTCACTTTATTTGCGTTATGACAATAAAAAATTTTCTCAAGGCTGGTATTTAAAAAAAAGGTTGTTTATAATGCCCACACTTTATGCGTGGTGGGCTGGCTGAGTGGCTGAAAGCACCGGTCTTGAAAACCGGCAACGGGTTAAACCGTTCGGGGGTTCAAATCCCTCGCCCATCGCCACCTTAAATACTGTAACTGTCTGTTTTAAAAGAAAAAATAAAATTCATTAAAAATGTAGTGGCGGTAAAGTGGCGGTAAGCCATGCAAAAATTAGCTGCTATATTCATCGTCTGATTAATAACACCGCCACTTTTACAAACGTTAAACCTTTTTTATAAAGGCCCTGGCTTTTATCCCTTTTCAATGTTCAATTCAATGCTTAAAAAAATAACGAAAATCGCGCAGGCAAGGAGGAGTGATTTGTAGTGCTGGGGTTTTGAGATTCAGGGCCGTTAGGCCCTGAGTGGTGATGGTGGTTAGATTGGGGAGACCTGGCGAACCATGTCCATCATGTGCATGACTTCTTGTTCTGCTGCGTTCAGGTTTGCTGTGATGTCGTTTAGTTCTGTGATCAGGTCTTTGCTTGATAGCGTTAGGTCTATGGCCGTCATGGCGGCGTGGTGTTCTACAATACGGTTGACCTGGTGAATGTTGTTAATTAGCTGGGCTCTCATGCTGACCATGTTGCTGAACATAGTGCCCAGCTGCTCGACGCTGCGTTGATCTGTTTTACTCATGACTGTGCCTCCTTAAACATTTCCAGTTGTTTGTAGTCCTGGTGAAGCAGGTTAAGTTTTGGCATGGGTTGACCAGCCAGATTACATAAAGTGCGCAGTTCGTTGACGAGTATTTCTACCAGCATTGCGTCTTTGGTGTTGCTGAGGCTGGTGGCCAGGGAAATGATTTGCTTTGAATAGGCCAGGCGCTGGGTTTCGGTTATTGTGCCGAAAAAGCCGTTTTTTCTAATTGAAGGCAGGACTTCTGAACAAACCCAATCTGCAAACTCTTTGGCTTTTGGTTTATTGGATCTAAAAATCAGGTGATAAAGGCCCGGTTCATTGATGAAAACAGTGTCTCTTTTGCCTTTTATGGTGGTATAACTTACCACCATAAACCACTTATTTGGCATGTTATCCAAGGTATGACTGGTCCATGAAATATCTAATATTTCGCATACATCTTTGGCACAAAACCATAATTCATCATTGTGATCAACGGCAGTTCTGACATCCTGATTGGTAAACTGGAAGGGATTTGCGAGGGTTCGCAAGTTGGATGGTTCGATTGAATTAGACATAATTGTCTCCTTTTGCTTTTTAGAAAAAGCCCATAAGGGCGCCAGGGGCTTCTACCGGCCAAAAGAACCGTCCAGAGTATTCAATATATTCCTCTGAACCCCTGACATAACATGGTATGACAGGCATAAAAAAACCGCTAAACTGTCGGGTGCGGTTGTCCGCTTTTGGAGGGGTAGAAACCTCGTAAGTGGAAATGTATGCTAAATAGATGAATTTGTCAATCTATTATCTTAACATAAAGGCTCGGCTCATTGATGAAAATAACGTCTTGAACCCCTTTTACTATGTTAAGTTTTAACATAGTAACCCACCGATTAGGCATATTTAGTAATGTATTTCCGGACCAGGTGATATCAAGAATTCCACACACATCTTTAGCACAAAACCATAATTCATCATTGTGATCAACGGCCGTTCTTACATCCTGATTGGTAAACTGGAAGGGATTTGCGAGGGTTCGCAAGTTGGATGGTTCGATTGAATTAGACATAATTGTCTCCTTTTGCTTTTTAGAAAAAGCCCATAAGGGCGCCAGGGGCTTCGACCGGCCAAAAGAACCGTCCAGAGTATTCAATATATTCCTCTGAACCCCTGACATAACATGGTATGACAGGCATAAAAAAACCGCTAACAACAGGTAATAACTTGACATCAAACAATATTAGAATATACTATTGTTTACTGTAGTTAAAACAACTACATTTTAACACACAATTGCCAATTTTGGCTGCAACACCTCTACTTAATAAACCTAATTAATTTTTTTGGTAAAAAAAGGACACGCTATGGACTCTCAAAACAATGATGTGATTGTTTTTGATAATTTGATAGGTCACAAAGACTTTTTAATGGGAAAAAGTAAAACCATTGAGATTGCCGCGACTCCTTTTACCCAGCGTAATGCCAATGGTGAGTTAATTATTTTTGACAATCTTGAATTAATTGGCCGTATAGCTACTGAATCCGGTAAAAAAACTGCGGCATTATTTACCGCTTAATATAATCTATAATATTCAATTAAAACGCTCTTTTATGGGCGTTTTTTTATGGGAAAAATAAAAAAAAGTCCATTAGCATTTTATACAATAATGAATTATTTGATGATTATATATCTGTTTTAAAATACATTAATGACTATACTAAGCCTTTAAGCAAAGACAAAGTCATGGTTGACTTTGATCTCGTTTATTCGGCTTTGCAAGCAATGAGGATGGATTTTCCCCATATTGATGGGCTTGATAAAGCCAGTAGTTTTAAAATGGCGGGCCATTTTTTGGTTAATTTTATTTCTGAAAGTCCTATTAAGTCTAAATTTGATGAAGATATTGTAGGACATGGTTTATTTAACCTGCCTAATCATCAAAATGTTATGACTGCTTTTCAATTGGCTATTGATGGCCTTGATGGTGCAACTATTATTAGTAATGATCCGAAGCAGGAAACGATAACACTGAACAGGATACAGATGTCTAAACATTCTTATTTTGACATTATTGAAGCGCTACACGGTGTTACACCGAATAGCCATTATAAAATGGTTACCGTTCTTCTGGAGCAAATGGTGTATAAAAGCAATCCAGATGCCCAATATGAACTGGTCGATATTTAAAAAAAGGAAATCTTATGTTTGAATATAAAATGGTTCAGATACCGCCTAATGTTGCTGTTGATATGAAAGCGCACAAGGGTAATGAAGCTGCAGCTTATATGGAAACGGTTGTTAATGAGTATGCTTCTGAAGGATGGGAGTTTTACCGGGTTGACATTATTGGGGTAAGTTTAAAGCCTGGTTGTCTGGATGCATTGAAAGGGCGAAAGGAAGAAAGCAGCCAGTATTATGTGATCACGTTTAGAAAGGAAAAATAGTGGTCTGGCTGTCTATTCGCCTGGTTTATTTTTATCGTTTTATTGCTCCAAAGCGCTTGCGCAATGCCTGTCTTTTTGAACCCAGCTGCTCTGAATACTGTATTTTGTCGTTAAAGAAGTATGGTTTTTTTGACGGATGGAAACGGGCTTTTAACCGCATTGGTCGCTGCCACCAACCTAATGGCGGCATTGACCTTCCTTAAGCGGCTCTTATTTCTTTTAATGATACCTGAGATAAAAAAGCGGATCTTGATGCGTAGTCAGGGTTTTTTGCAACAAAGTCATCAATTTGATTTAACACGGTTTCCGGCAGGGTAATATTTACTCTAACGGTTTTACCCAGGTATGGTGTGATGTCCACGTCAACGACTGCCCAAATGCAATCTGCATACTCTTCTAAACCCATATAATGATCAACAGATTTTGGTTGTGGGATTTCCTCACCGTCTTCGGCCAGTATTTCTAAATGGCTGTTGATGGCTTCTTTTGCATTACGCAGTGCTTCTGTCATGGTGTCTCCAGCCGAAAAACACCCGGGTATATCAGGCACTGTGACACCAAACGCGGTGTCTTTTTCATGATGAATGGCAATGGGATATTCCATTGTATGTTCCTCTCTTCTATCTTCTCTATTATGGTTGTAAATTAAAAACGACCTAAGTGCCGGCCCCTAAAGACCAGCTTGTTTTAAGATGCTTTTTACTGTTCCGGATGGCAGGTCTTTTTTTGGGTGTGGTATGGTTACTAACCCCGGCTTTTTGTCATGTCTAAAATGATGATGACTGCCTTTTACCCTAATTTCGTACCATCCGTCTGATTTGATCATCTTGATCAGGTCTGAACTTTTCAATTTACCTCCTTTTTTCTTGCATGATGTGTATTATACACACAAATTAAATATTGTCAATGTTTAGTGTGTATTATGTGTATTTATTCTTTTTATAGCCTGTAAATATTCTTTTTTACCAAATTCACTGCCTATAAAGTTTCGCCCTGTTTTTTTACAGGCTATTGCCGTGGTACCTGAGCCGGAAAATACATCCAGAATGGTATCTCCTGGTAAAGAGCTGGCGGTTATGATGTGGATAATGAGATCCAGCGGTTTTTCACATGGGTGTTTGCCACTGTAGTATTGTACGGGTTTGTGGTGCCATACATTGGTGTATGGGACGTGTCTGGTGACGTTGAATGTCCGCCTGGTTTGTTTTATGGCTTTATATTCTGCTTTAAGCTGGTCATAAGGTTTTAGCTTTTTTTTAAATAATTTTTCCATGGTCTGATAATGTTTTTTGCTGGGGAATGACCATTGATGGGTGCTGAACCAGTGGCCGGCCATTTTGCAGCCACAGGCCTTGTTTATATGAGACTGAGTTATATTGGCCATCATGCGCTCATTATTCAAATATTCACGTATTGGCTCATAAGCAAATGCGGATTTCTTTTTGCTTGAAGCGAATATAATGTGTTCTGTTTGCGGAAAATACTTGCGCAGTGATTCTTTTCTACAGCCATTGTGCCGACCTGAAGGTTTGCACCAGATGATGTGATTGAGCAGGTTAAAATGTCGCTTTACCTGCAGTTCTACTTCTGTCGCAAGATGTGGGCCGGCAAAGAAATAAATGGAACCGTTGGGTTTGAGTACGCGCTGCAGCTGCTCGAGCACTTTGTTTAACCAGGTAAAAAAGTTTTGTTTGTTTTTCCATTGCCTGTCCCATGGGTCAGCTTTTACATTGTAGTAGGGCGGGTCTGTTACGATCAGGTCAATGCTGTTTTCTGGCAGGTTGTCCAGTAGTTTTAAGCAGTCTGTATTATGCAGTATCAGATTTTTTTCTTGATAGGTTTCCATTTTGAGTGTCTCTATTTTGACACTCGAGGTGTTCTGGTATGGTGCTCTCGGCTCTCAGATAGTTCATTGTTTTACAGCGGGTGCATTTTATTCTAAGCGCCTGGTAAATACCTTCGCCGAGTTTTTTACCGCAGGTTCCACAGCGCAGCTCATGCATTATCCGGTTATACCGTCCAGGCGGGTTTTTACACTGGCAGTCTGGATTTTTATGTTATCCACAGAGCCACTTTCGTTGATCTGACCGACGGATGGATGAGTATGGGTTTCTAAAACGGCGCACAAATCAATGATCAGCTGCATCATTTCTCCGACTAAACCAAAAATATTTTCAGTGTTACTGCCCATCCATGTGAGCGGCGCTTTCCATGTCTGCTTTGTGGGCGTACTGCTGTTTATATCAGAATTAGAGCTTATATTTATACTGTCAACACTGCTGATATTGGTTTTTGCCTGGCTGGATGTGTTGATATCACCCTGGCTTATAATTGTTGTTATTGCCTCACAATTGATATTAAAATCATGCAGGCTGCCCAGGTCGAAACGTCCACCGGATAACAAAATCATGGCACCATACGCTTCTATTTTTTTTATAGCACCTATAATTTCAGAATCGTTAGCAAAGGTGCTCTTTTTACTGTTGTTGTACGTTTCTGTGTTTTTCAGTGCATCAATAAATCGGTCCAATGACTGATCGGAAATTATGCCATCTGTCATGCGTTCCCAGTTGCCGTTTTCATCTGCACGTTGAAAACTGGCCGGATTATGCTGCCAACGCATTTCACCACGTTTTACCTGCGGTTGACCCAGGCCATGTGGCAAAATACAACGTATAAACGGACGGTTTGGGGAGCCAAAAGCAAAAGCTATTTCAACCCATGTTCCCGCTTCGGGCATAGCCCATTGCCCCATTTCATGGCCTGCGGTGGGTAACGACAATGGAACATCTTTTAATACTGGCCATTGTTCGTCCGGCTGCCCGTGTTCGTCTATTATTTGAACATCCACGGCGTAGTATGGTCGGTACTCATCACAGATATTGCCGGTTTTGGGCGCTTCTCTAATGGCCTCAACTTTGCCAAATTTTGGTAGATGATACTGCGCTGTCAACTCAGGGAACAGACGTAATACAATGCGTTTTATAGCGGCTTCTATCATAATTTACCAGCTGATTGTCATTTTATTTTTAGAAAAAACCAGTTGTTTAATCCGGTTGTTATTTACTACAGCACCTGGGCGTAATGCGGGTACCGCAGGCATTACCGCGCTATTATTAGCTGTTTGTTTATCAAACCAGTTCTGCGGTAATTCAATATTTTTATTTTTCCATCGTGAATCCGCCCAAGAACCCACATAAACCATACCAAAACCCTGCTGCTGCCAGATAAAGTCGGGTATTTTAAATACCCGGCCAATGGCATCCATGGCCTGATAACCATTGCCCAGGTTATAAAAGTTAGCGGTTCGCCAGTGACTGTATTGAGCCTCCGGCAGCGTAAATTTTAAAAATGTTTTGCTGGTTATCTCGTTCAGTACATCGGTTGCCGAAACATGACGCAAATTCAGGGGCAGCTTTTCATTTAAAACTGCCGAAAACTCACGACAAAACAATTTTTGCCTGGTGTTATCAATATCTGTGATTTTATCAACAAAGCCAAAAAACAGCCGCTGTGCGGTTTCCTGTTGATTATACTGAATATTAAAGCTGATAATGGCTGATTTTTTAACGGGTGTCTGATTGTTATTAATTAAAAATGTGGCGCTTCCAGGTGTGTTTAAGTTCAGTGTTATTTGCTCATCAATAACGCTGACTGGCTCATTATTTACTAATAAAAAACGGGATAATTTCATGATGCGTCAGTCTCGTCAGAGGCCAGAGCGTTGTCCACTTTTTTAATTATTTTTTCAAGATAACTTAATTCAACTTCCGGTTCGGTCTGTACTTGTGGTACAGCTTCACCGGTTGTAGTGGTTTTAGATGATGACAACTCAGTGATTTTCTTTTGTTCAATGCGCTGCTCTTTTTTCTCCGGTACTGAACGAAACTGCGCTAATGAAAAAACAATCGTCCAGGACTTAATACTCTCATCTTCTCTAACGGTCATATCGCCAGAAAAGACCACTTGACGTACATTCATCGCCTTTGCGGTGTTATTAATAATAGTATAAACCAACCGCTCATTACTGCTGTTTCTGGCCTCGGCCAGATTAGTGATTAATGATAGTTGATCTGCATCAATAAAGCGGATTTGTGTACTGACACTGAAAGTTTTTGATTTGTCACCTGTTTCTGCTTTTGGCGTTGCTGATGAATTACCGGACATGTCTTCAGAAGCCAACGGCAGGGTGGCCGATATTTTTTGATTATAGCCAGGTATTTTTGTCTGATTTAAAAATAAACTCATGCTAACATCTCGTTTAATAACGCCAGATCAGAAGCTGATCCGGCAAACAGTACAATGGCTGTCAGTGTATAGTCATGCCCAGGGTGGCCTGTTTGTAATGCGTTTTTTATATCGAACTGGGCATAAAAACGCCAACCGGCTCCGCCTGACAAACCTGTTTTTATATTAGCCAGCGTACTGGCTGCGGTGGTATCGTATGTTTGTTTGCGGGCTGCAAAGGCTGTTAAATTAGCGGCCGGATTTGAATTTTTGAATGTTTGTGCCTCATTGATAGCCACATCCACATCCGCTGCCGCGTGAAGCTGTTTTAATACAGCCAAGGCAGAGCTATTGCGCTGTGTCGTTATAATGTTATTATGAGTAAAATTAAGCTGCCATTTTGAGTGCTCAATCGTCACCATTTCAGCCGCTCGTCGCTCAATTAGTTGTAAATCTTTAACCGGAAAAACTGCATTTAACGTACTTAACTGTGTTTTAAAATCGGTATAACTGGCTGCGGTCACGGCAATAGCCAGAACGGCTTCTGTATTAAACTCATTTTCCTCAACCAGTTTTTTTACTGCATTTGGAAATCTCAGGTATTTATAATGGCCATTACCCTCTCCAGCCCCTTCGACCCATGGGTGTACCACTGTTGTTGCCAGTAGATTATCGCTGCTGGACAAAATACTGTCGGCATTGCCTGCAGGGGCATTTATTGACAGAGAAGACCAGGCCATTATTTAATTACCGCGTCTGAACCTTCGTCGGATTCAATTGATTTTTTACAATGTTCAGGCTCTATCCAATGCAGCACCCGGCAGATAATATAACAAATTTTACAATGGCCCTGGCGCTTACCCATGCGGCTGCTGATAGTTTCATCCGGATCCCCTGCAAAAATCGTGTTGGCCAACTGATCAACGGATATTAAAATATTAAAAAAATATTTTTTCATATTGTTACCACTGTATTGCGCTAAAATCGGTATTCGAATCCGCGTTTTCAATTTGATTTAACAGCGTTTCATAGTAATTAAAATGATTGCTAATAGCGGTTTGAATGTCGGCCGCTAAAACGAGTAACTGAGCATTTGTGTGCAGAATTCTGGCTTTAATGCCACTTTGATCGACACAGGTAAATTTACTATCCAGACCCAACGTGATTAAATCGTTTAAAAACTGCCGATTTTCTGATTTTGCAGCATAAGTATGAGCGCTGCCTAAAGCATCAGATACCACAGGCTGCTCAATGGCCTCGTTTCTTTTTTGTTCAATTTCAAAACGTTTTTCAGCCTGTTTATCAATTAACGGCATTTCTATAAATGTGATGTTTCTATTCTGAGCGTCGATTTTTGTAGTGGTTTCTGCACGTCCGGACAAATACTCAATTGCGACCACATCAATTTTTATTTCAGCGGCGGTCACGACTGTATTATCACGCTCAGTATATTCTGTAATGATGGGTAAAAAATCCGTAAAATCATTAATTGTTTCTGAGGGTTTTAAATTATTGTATTCAATGGTTCCAGAATCCGTATCCCATATCACCGCCCAAATATCTTCGGCAATTAAACCTGAAAAATCGAACGATTGAACCACACCATCTACGATAACTTTTTGAGTCTTTGTAAAAATAGAAAATTTCATTGCCCTGGCTCCAGCTCGATTATTTTATGTTTAGATCTTTGCAGTAAATTATGGTTGGATTTAACCATCTCGTTTCTAAATGATTCTATTGCCGCTGTCTGGGCTCTATTGGTTGCTGAGTTTTCTAACTGTAAAATAGGCTGCCAGGCATCGGCACATTTAGCAACGTCCTGGTACTGGTCGTTATTTTGTGGATTTTTACCACTGATAAAAACAAATTTAGAGCAACGGATAATTTTATTATTATAAATATATTCACAAGCATCACAGCCGTACTCAACCGCAGCTGCGGTTGGTTCTGCTGTTGTTGGCATTGTACTGCCATAAGCGCAGTTAATTTTTGTTTTCATTAATCTTTGCTCGCAATGATGGTGTTAATGTATTTTGGTGCCCAGTTGGCTGCATTGGCATTATTATTAATAACATGTGCATGTGCCCCGGCAACAGTCGACTGTATCGTATTATTAGGTGCGACAATCCATTCCCCGCCATTACTAACACTGTCCTGAGCCACTGAATAGCCGATACCATGAGAATGGTCACCGTCTGTTGTCATTGTATGATTATGTGCCGGTATCTTGTCATTTAAAATAGGGCTGTCAGTACCGCCTGAACCCCCTCCGGTTCCACTGACGATTCTTAACATATAATCATTTTTTGACGTATCCTGTGTCCATCCCGTTGGAGCGGCGGATTGAACAAATAGCATTTTTGTACCCGCAGGGATAATAGTAGGCACTTCATTAGGGGTTAAATACTGTGGATGAGGATCGGGCTTGGCTTCGTGCTCAATAACAGAATCATATTTTTCAGAGTCCATCATATACTGCGGATGCGGATCGGGTTTGGCTTCATGATCGTCGACCAGTCCTGCAGACGCCCGTTTATCAGTAACGACATTACTGCCATCAATATCGGCCAGTTTATACAGATAATGCTTAAACCCACTGCCATCGGTATAATCATTTTGAACTGAGGCATCAACAATAATATTGTAAACCGCATCAACACCGTTTATATCGCCCTGTAATGATGCGTCTACCCAAACAGAAATGGGGCCTGCGGCCGTCAGATTAATATCACTGCCTGTCTCAATACGAATACCACCTACATATCCATGCCCGGCCTGTAAAATAAAGTCGCTGCCAGACTGATAAACCAGATTAAAGCCATTGCCGAGAAAAGCCCCCTGGCCGTAAATATCAAAATTACTCAGGCGCTCACGCTCATCGATTTGCAGCAAACGGGTAGTAAAATCAATTTGCCAGGTATCAGCAGGTACATTGGTTGCGGTTATTGCAGCAATACCGGAATATTGTATTAAAAAATTTCTAACCAGGTTATTGCCCAGCGTCACACCTATGGTTTTCCGTTTTTCTAACAAGGGTATATAAACAACGGCTATTAACGTGTCATCGTCGGCTTTTAACCCTACCCAGTTAAAATCATAATCACCAATTGTGCTGTCGAGCGTCAACGAATAAACCACCTGGTTGGCGTTAACATAACCCGATTTTGTTACCGGTTGAGTATCAACAATATCACCTGGTACGGGCATGGCTTCAATTCGGTCGACCGGCTCAGTTCCTGGTGTCAACCCTGCAATATTAGCCAGTACAAAATGCGTAATATTTAAAACCTGATTGTTGCCCTGTTTTTGTGCAATTAAATTTTCACCGGCTACGGTAATAAAAGCGCCCATAATAGTCCTTAAATTTTCGCTGCGTTATAATAATACATGTTACTGACATCCTGAGCAGACACCGTTAAACCTACCGGGGTTATGGTAATTAACTCATAACGCCGACAGGTTCTGCCGTATTGCTCAATTAAATTTTGTATCAGATCAGGGTTTTCAGAAATTTGCTGGTCGGACAAATACAACCGAACAACGTCCCAGTTTACCTGGTCAAAGCGCTCCTCAATCTCCATATAACCAATGCCAATACGCTCAGCAATTCGGATAAACCCAGCCGTACTGCCAGCGTCTTGCGCATTGACATAGGCAAAGGCCACCCGTTTTCTAAACATGTCCAACGGTTCGGTATTAAAGCGTTTAATGTCTCGCTGCCATGCCAGCAGTTTTAACAAACCCTCGCTGCAGGTCAGTGGATCAAACTGGGTTAACGGCCAGTACACCCAGGTTTCAACCGTGTCCCACCAGTTTGCAGCGGCCTGTCTTAATTTACTCAGTTGTTCACCACCGAGCCAAAAGGGCAGTTTTATTTCTATCATTCGGCTACCTGCAAGGTTATTGTTAATGTGTTCAATCGAGCTACCCACAAGGCAGAAACGATATCAGGAAGGCTAAAATCCAGGCTGTGAATGTCAGCAAACTGATCGTGCAGCTCCTGTCCAAGTTTTGAAAAGCTGAATCGCTCAAACGGATACGTCAATGTTGGCGTGTATGACTGGTTCTCGCGAAATGCCGCGCGGACAAAATCGGTTACATCCGTCTGTAATGCGGTTATTTGCTCTGTTGTTAGCAATGGGTCGTGCCAAACGGTTACTGTTAAATCATATAACTGCTCAGGCATCTGATACACAACTAAATCATCACCGTGCCCGTGGTTGCCCTGGTCCGTAATATAA
>JALSUJ010000647.1 GCA_027071355.1 Gammaproteobacteria bacterium
GGAGGTGGGTGAACGTATTGCTATTATTGGTGCCAATGGTATTGGTAAAACTACTTTACTGCGTACCCTGATTCATGATCTGGAAGCCAAAACTGGTATTGTCAAATTTTCTGAAAATGCTGATATTGGCTATTATCCACAGGAACATATTGATGAATTTTCTGCTGAAATGACTCTGTTTGACTGGATGGATCAATGGGGACAGGAAAATGATGATGATCAGGTCATTCGTGGTATTCTCGGACGTTTGCTGTTTTCACGGGATGACACTAATAAATCAGTGAAGGTGCTTTCTGGTGGTGAAATGGGGCGTATGGTCTATGGTAAACTCATGCTGCAAAAGCCCAATATCCTGTTTATGGATGAACCGACCAACCATATGGATATGGAATCTATTGAGTCACTGAATATGGCTCTGGATATTTATCAGGGTACTTTAATCTTTGTCAGTCATGACCGTGAATTTGTATCCTCTCTGGCTACCCGGATTCTGGAAATAAAAGCAGAGGGTATTGTGGACTTTAAGGGCAGCTACGATGAATATCTGGACAGTCAGGGTATTGAACAATAAGAGTAAATAAAGATATTTTATGCTGTCCTTATGAGCGTCTATAATATTTTTATAGCCATGTCTTCAAGGCTGTTGGCGCTCACATGTATGCGTTGTGCCACTTCCTTGAGCTGATTTAATACCTCTCGATAGGCCAGGTAGGTTTTTACATCATCGTTTTCCAGATGATGGGCGGCAGTCAGGGTGCATTGTTCAACTGTTTCATCGTAAAGTACATAAATCTCATTAATAATTCTGACAATCTCATTAAGATTTTTCCTGGATAAGAAAACAAAGCCTTCTGCTAGTGCACTGGCCATTTGGTCTAATGCTGTAAAGATAGGGAAATAGTTTTCAGGAATTGTGATGTTATAAATTTTTAAGTCGGTGGCGAGATGTTTAACACTTAAGGCCAACCAGGCAAGCTGGTCAATAATACGATAGATTGATTCTCGATCATACGGGGTAATAAATACATCCAGCAGCTCATGCATATTCTGGTTTTTCAGGGCTCGGCATTTTCGTTCATTTTCAATGATTATCGATAGTAACTGGTTATTATTATCCTGACCATACTGGCAGAGTACCAGTACCATATCTTTGCTGGCATTAACCTGTTCCTGCAGGGCAGAATTAAAATCGATCTCTTTAGGCAGAATGTATTTCTGAATCAATCCCATAATAAAACTCCAGATTTAATTTATAAAAATTTTAAAAATAACCAGCAATATGTCCAGCCAAGAGTAATTGAAACAGGCACATTCATAAACC
>JALSUJ010000648.1 GCA_027071355.1 Gammaproteobacteria bacterium
GTCTGTGAATGGATTGCCGGTAATCTTGCGCTGGAACTGGGTTTGCCCATTGCACCATTTCGCATTGTTGATGTGCCTTTTGCTCTGGTTGAAAATAACCCGCAATATTCAGAGCTAGGGGCTGGCCCTGCATTTGGCTCGCTCAAGCAGACCATTATGGAGCTGAATTACGCGGGTATTGGGCAGGTTCCGGTGGCGTTACAAAGGGATGTTCTGGCATTTGACTGGTGGATACATAATATTGACCGTATGCTGACGGAGTCCGGAGGAAACCCCAACCTGTTCTGGGCACCGGAGGAGGAGCGGCTGGTGGTCATTGATCATAATCAGGCCTTTGATCCTCAGTTCTCGGCAAAAGATTTCTTTGATTATCATGTATTTAGCCAGAATTATCATGCCTTGTTTGATGATGCGCTGTACAGGTAAAAATATCAAAAGGCATTTCAGGAAGCCCTGAACAAATGGTCTGAAATCTGTGATAATCTACCTGAAGAATGGCATTTTATGGACACAGAGCTGTCTATTCCAGCAGACATTTCAATAGACTCTATATTTACACTATTAAGCCGTTGTTATACCGATTCACTTTGGAACACCCTATGAACAAGATTGCCTGTCAGTATGCCATTGTGCGCTTTGCTCCATTTGTGGAAACCGGTGAGTTTGCCAATGTGGGTATTGTGATGATGGCGCCAAAGCAACGCTATTTCGGGTTTGAGCTTGAGTTAAAGCGGTTTGCCCGTATCACCCATTTTTTTAATGATATTGATGCAAAGCTTTATAAAAAAGCATTAAACAACCTGAAAGATGAGCTACAACGGGTTGCCGATGTGCTTAACGTGCACGGGTCTGATAAGCGTTTGAAGCACAATGATGTTGATTTTGCCAATGGCCTGTTTCAGGAGGTGACACGCAAACGTGAGGCTATTGTGCGTTTTGGTAATGTACGGACTGTTTTGACGGATGACCCGGATAAAAAGCTAAAGGAATTATTTGCTTTTTATATCGAACGCAATTTTATTACCAGAAAATATCAGGAAGAGCTGCTGGAGCGCAATATGCGAAAATTCCTCTTCCAGATTAATGTGGGTGACAGGTTTGATAAAGAAAAAATTGGTGATGAGAATTATCATGCGACTTTTCCGTTTGTTCGCCATGAGAATAATCAGCTAGTAAAAATTATTAAGCCTTTGCACCTGGCCCATAATGAACCCACAAAAATATATGAGCATGGTGCCGCCTGGATTTATAGAATAAATAAACTTAAAAATAAATTTTTTGATCCTCAGCAAGTGCTGTTTACACTGGCTGGCCCAGAAG
>JALSUJ010000649.1 GCA_027071355.1 Gammaproteobacteria bacterium
AATTTCTTGCCGTTATACTCAATGCCCCTGTCGGTATGAAATATGAGGTCACCTTCAGGGTATCTTTCTCAAATGGCTCGTTTCAGTGCGCGGCGAGTATCTTTTGTTGTGCGCGTCTCAGTCAGTGGCCAGCTAAGAATACGACGGGAAAAATCTATGATAACTATCAGGCACTTATAGGTGTCACGCACCTTGATATAGGTGATGTCGGATGCCCATACCTGGTTGATGCTTTCAGGTGCTGGCTCATTAAGTCGCAGATTATCACCGCGCTCGATAAAACGTTTCAAACCGGGTTGTCGCTGAGTCACTTTGACTACACGCCCCCTGAAGCCCCTGTGACCGCATGAGACGTTCCACTCGTTTTTTACCAATGGCGATTCCCTGATTTTTAGGGGCTTTATACACCCTGGGGCTACCATAGGTCTCGCGACTTGCCTGATGTATTTTCCGGATTTTATCCATCAATTCTTTGTCTTCGAGGGCTCGTCGACATTCTGTGCGTTTACGCCGTGCATAGTAGCCACTTCTTAAAACCTTGAGCCATTCACATAGATATTGCTTATTCCGAGGTCTTGTCCGTATCTCTGGATAAATCCAAAGTCGTTCTGATGCTCTTCCGCGAGATACCGTTGCCACTTTTTTAGAAGATCATTCCCCTGCCTGAGGCGCGCATTTTCTTTCTTCAGCCTTGCGTTCTCTCTCAGTTCTTTGGCGCTAACCATTCGCTTTTGTTTACTCACACCGACTCGCTTTTGATTGTCACCTTGTAACTTTCCTTCCCGATATTCCTTACGCCAGCGAGACAGCATGAAGGGATGAATATCCAGGCCTTCTGCCACCTGCTTGACTTGAATCCCTTCCTGGTAGCTGAGTTTAACAGCTTTGATTTTGAAATCATTTGTATACCGCCAGGTCTTTCTCGGTTGTGTATATCTTGGCATATGCCACCTCCTGAGTTATCAGAAGGTGTCTACTAAAGCGGGGGAGGTTCAAAGTCCTCTGGATGAGTTTGTTAGCTCGATTTTAATATGCGAACAACTCTTGCAAAATATTGCATAGCTCAATTTGAGTATTTTCATCAATTGAACCTAACTTTTTTACCAATCTACTTTTATCAACCGCTCTAATTTGATCTAAAAGTATTAACCCTTTTTTGCCTTTAAAATTGCACTCGATTCTACATGGGAAATCGAAACCCTTAGTGCTCATGGGAGCAACAAGAACTGTTGATAATGCTGCCATTTCATTTGGTGAAATAACAACGCAAGGTCTTGTTTTGTTTATTTCTCTGCCTTTGGTTGGGTTTAAGCTAACGA
>JALSUJ010000650.1:0-10137 GCA_027071355.1 Gammaproteobacteria bacterium
GTCATATTATTCTTCGTGGGGGAGCAGAGCCTAATTATGATGCCAGTCATGTTGATGAAGTTGCAGAACAACTTGAAAAATGTAATATTAAAACCAATCTTATGGTAGATTTCAGTCATGCGAACAGTCAAAAGCAATATAAAAAGCAGATTGAGGTTGCAAAAAATGTAGCTCAGCAGGTTGCTGAAGGTGATGAGCGTATTATTGGTGCAATGATAGAAAGTCATCTGGTTGAAGGCCGTCAGGACTGCAATAATAAAGATGATCTGGTGTATGGGCAGAGTATTACCGATGCCTGTATTAACTGGGAAGACAGTTTTGATGTTTTGACTGAACTATCTGAGGCTGTGCAACAACGCCGGGTTAATAAAGAGCAAAGCTAACAAATAAGTACAGTGTTGAATTAATCTTAACCGGTATTTTATATAGTAGGCAGGGAATATCAATGGGCTTTATTTTGGGGGTAGCAGCATTACTGGTGGTGTTTCTGCTTGCCTGGTTAACAGTAAAAAATCCTGGTGCAGGTCGGATTGTTTCTGTTATTGCTCTTACTCTGATTGCTATTGCGATTTATTTTTATTTTCAGGAGGATCAGAGGGTTGAGAAGCAAAAAAATCTGATCCCTCTGGAACAAATCCAGTTAAGCAATATCAGCCACCAGTGGGCTTATGGAAGTTATTATAAATTAACCGGAAATCTGACTAATAAATCTTCTAGATATCGCTTGCAATCTATTGATTTAGAAATAATATTTTATAAGTGTCCAGATGCGGAAAGTACATTGAGTCAATGTCAGAAAATCAATTCATTACAACATACACTTCGAACCCTGCTGGATGCTCAGAAATCTAAACCTATAGAAGTCTATTTATTATTAAACGATGAGCTGCTTGGTGAGCTGTCTGCTGATAAATTACGCTGGCAGGTTGATGTCGTTTATGGGTTGGGGCTCGATAGACTTTAGACTCTGGAATATTTTTCCATTTTAAGCACCCGATCTATTTCAAAATAAATCTTATCAATACTATCTTTTAATTCAGGCTCAGACAATTCAAACAAAGCCGCATCGGTTTGACTGATAATGGCCATTAATGCCGGTGCACCCAGATAGCGTAATCCACCGTGTATTTTATGAATGATCTGGCGTAATTCTTCCCGATCCCCTGCTTCCAGTTTATTCTTAATTGTTGTTTTATAAGCGGGTAACTCCTTAATAAACATAGCCAGCAAATCTTCAGCTAATGACTGCTTTCCGGAAACCACTTTAAGTGCTGTTTTTAGATCCAGAATGTCGAGATTTTCAGACATTTAGACTCCCATATATTTTAATAATACAGTATTATACAAGTAAATTATAATCCATTCTAAGAGTTCATAACATTCTCAGGGTACAAAAAATGACTTATCCCACTATAGAAGATTTTGTAGGTAATACTCCGCTGGTTCGTTTACAACGATTGCCGGGGACTACCAGCAATACTATTCTGGTCAAGCTTGAAGGCAATAATCCTGCTGGTTCTGTAAAAGACAGACCTGCTTTGAGTATGATTGTAAGAGCGGAACAGAGAGGGGATATTAAACCGGGAGATACTCTGATAGAAGCAACCAGTGGTAATACCGGAATTGCTCTGGCTATGGCGGCTGCTATTAAGGGTTATAAAATGGTTTTAATTATGCCCGACAATATGAGTGAGGAACGTCGCGGTGTAATGAAGGCCTTTGGAGCAGAAATTATATTAACACCTGCAAAAGACAGTATGGAAGGGGCTATTGATTTATCCAGAGAAATGGAACAACAGGGCAAGGGTATCGTACTGGATCAATTTTCCAATCCCGATAATCCTGCTGCTCATTATTTTGGCACAGGACCGGAGATCTGGCGCGATACCAATGGTGAAATCAGTCATTTTGTCAGTGCTATGGGTACTACCGGTACTATAATGGGAACCGCGCGATTTTTAAAAGAACAAAATCCTGATATTGAAATTGTCGGTGTACAGCCTGTAGAAGGTTCTCATATTCCGGGTATACGTCGCTGGCCAGAGGAATATCTACCCAAAATTTATCATCCCGAAGAAGTAGATACTATTCTGGATATTGATCAGAACAGTGCCGAAGATACTGTACGCGCACTGGCTTCTGAAGAAGGCATTTTTGCCGGAGTATCTTCCGGCGGAGCTGTTGCAGCCGCCCTTAATTTAAGTAAAACACTTGAAAATGCGACTATTGTCGTTATTATTTGTGATCGCGGGGATCGGTATTTATCCACCGGGGTTTTTCCAGCTTAAGAGGCCATATAAACTATTATTAAATCTAATCGCTCTGCCTTTAGACCATCGGCTAAGCATAAGTTCTGGCTGCTGATACCTGTCTGTCTGCTTATTCTGATGAGCATACAGTCAGGTCAGGCTATTGAACACATATCACTTTCTATTGATCATATTTTTAAATCGCTGACTCCGGTAACTGATACTGAACAGCGTAATTCTCCCGATGTTTTTCTACAGGCACTGAACCTGGATAAGCTTAAAATTGAACTGGATCTCAGTACCGATCCGGTCGGCTTTTCAGTTTCTCTGCAACAGCTTAATTTGCCTGAACCTTATAAACAGATCAGGCAATTAAAATTTAACTGCCGGTCGCTGGAAGTTCAAACTGATGATATTTATTGTCAGGGTAAAACATTATCCATTGAAGGTCTGTTTGCTGATCAGCTTGCTACCAGTACGGACTTTTTTTTTCATTATGTTATCAGTAAAAAGCACCTGCTTATAAGCATTAATAAACTAAATGCAGGGCAGGGTGTTATATCAGCTGACCTAAGCCTGGATGAACATAACTGGTCTGTTAATTTTAATGCGGAAAATATTAACTACAGGCTGTTTGAGCCTTATTTAAAGTATTATTATAAAGATGTATTAGCCACTATAGAGGATGCCGGTTTCCTGTTATCTATAAAGGGGCAGTTAAAGGGGCAACGGGCTCAGGAACAGGCTGCTCAGAATAAAAAGGATAAAGTTTCTGGACTTAAATCTTTACAGATCAGTGGCCGAATAAAAAACTTACATTACACACATGCTGATGATCTGGCAGATAAAATTGGCTTTAATTTTAAATACCAATTAAAAAATACGGGTACTGGTTTTCATGATATGGCGCTGGATTTAAAGAATATATCCGGAGAACTTCTTCAGAATGAGATATATCTGGCCTTTACTGCCAAAGAACAGATCAATATTAAATTGCAGCAGGATCCCGTCAGTAATATCCTGACTGTTTCACGCTTTAAACTAAAATATCCCGGACTATTTGATATAGCGGCTTCAGCTAAATTTAAATTAAACCAGAAGCAGCCATTAAAAGATTTTCATATTGCTTATAAACTCAATGATCTGGAGCAGTTTAATAAACTCTATCTGAAAAATATTCTGGAAGGTACAGACTATGAGGGTTTACAAATTGAAGGTGGAGTAAAAGGCTTTTTTGCCAGAAACCGTAAAAATATTCAGTTAAACAATGTATTTAATGCTTTTAACCTGGACTTTAATGACCAGATAGCGGTAATTGAGCTGGATGGTGAGCTGAACTGGAACAATCATAAAACACCGTCAAACAGTCCTGCTAGTCAGTTAAGCTGGCAGGAACTGCATCTTAATAAATTACCTTTTGGACAGATGCATTTAAAATTTGTTACCTTTAACGATCGGTTAAAATTATTAAATGAAACCGATATTCCCCTGTTTGATGGTGCTCTGCATATTAATGCCCTGGAGTTGACCAGAATTGGAGAACCGGCGGATGAACAGGATAAAAATAAGGGGATGACCATAACTATTGACGGTATGATCAAACCTGTTTCACTTAAATTAGTATCAGAACATTTTAACTGGCCACTGCTGGATGGTAAATTATCAGCGGTTATTCCCCAGACCACTTATAATAGTCATTCACTAAACGTCGGGGGGGCCATGCTGATGCAGGTTTTTGACGGCACTATTGTTTTTAAAAATCTTAGAATTGAACACCCGCTGGAAGAGAGTGCCGTATTATTTGCCAATATAGATTTACAGAATTTAGACCTTGCGTCACTGACAAAAACTTATAATTTTGGTGAAATAGAAGGGCGAATGGAAGGGCAAATAAAGGATTTGCAATTAAATTCCTGGCAACCGGTAGCCTTTGATGCCTATTTCCGCACTCCGAAAAATGATCATAGCCACCACCGAATCAGTCAGCGAGCAATTGATAATCTGTCCAGTCTGGGCGGTGCTTCAGGTATCCTGTCGAGAAGCTTTCTCAGTATTTTTAAAACCTTTCGTTATGATAAAATTGGCCTGAGCTGTAAATTAAAAAATAATATCTGCCATATGGCTGGCATTGAGAAAAAAGGTTCGAATGCTTATTATCTGGTAAAAGGCAGCGGGCTCCCAAGAATTGATGTTATGGGATTCCAGAATGAGGTTAACTGGCAGGTGCTCATTAGCCGATTAAGGAATATTCAATCAGCTAATGAGGCTATTATAGAATAACTCTCAGCAATAAATAATTCACAGTTCAGCTTTGATTCAGCTATACTATGAAAAAATCATTAACAGACTCACATTATAAGGATGATCCAATGATTTCCAGACTGTCTATTATAAAACTCTATCAATACCGTCAATTTTTAATGACTTTACTGGTCACCTTAAGTGTGGCTTCCTGTGTCACCATCAATATCTATTTTCCGGCAGCTGCAGCTCAAAAAGCGGCAGAAAAAATTGTTGATGATGTTCTGGGCCCTGATCAGGCTCATCCGGCTGCTAAGGAACAGGGAGAACAGAAAAATAATAATGATCAGTCCTATTACTTAAACCCGTCTGAACGGGTTATTCTGTCAATCACTGACTTCTTTATTCCTGCTGCTCAAGCCGCAGGGCAGGCAAATTTATCCATAGACTCACCGGCTATTCGCTCCCTGCAGGCCAGTATGAAAAAACGCCAGACAAAACTGCGTCCATTTTATCAGTCCGGGGCGGTCGGCTTTACTAATAATGCGTTGATTGCGGTAGTCAATGCCTCGGCATTATCAATTAAACAGAGGTCCACGGTTAAAAAACTGGTCAGTGCTGAAAACCGTGACCGAATGAATTTATATAAAGAAATAGCCAATGCCAATGGGCATCCCGAATGGCAGGCAGATATTCAAAAAACCTTTGCTAAAACCTGGATCCAAAAAATTTCTGCCGGCTGGATGTACCAGACATCTGCGGGGCAGTGGAAAAAGAAATAATCGGGCAGTTATAGGGATTATGCATGATGAGTGATACTAATTAAATGGCAGATATAGAACTGTTACACGAACTCAGGAGAAAACTGGGTTCAGTTATCGTAGGACAGGATGCCTTACTGGACAGGCTGGTAATCGCTGTTCTGGCAGGCGGTCATGTATTGCTTGAAGGTCCTCCCGGACTGGCAAAAACTACTGTAGTTCATGCTCTGGCAACAGGTATGGATGCTCAGTTCCAACGTGTTCAGTTTACCCCCGATCTGATGCCAGGTGACCTGACGGGCAGTGATATTTATGATGCGGCTACCAGTACCTTTCGTTTTATCCCAGGGCCGCTGTTTCATGAAATTCTTCTGGCTGATGAGATAAACCGTGCACCTCCCAAAGTTCAGTCGGCTTTACTGGAAGCCATGGCTGAACATCAGATCACCGTGGGTGGTGTAACTCGAGCTCTGCCCTTATTGTTTATGGTTCTGGCGACTCAAAATCCTCTGGAACAGTCCGGTACTTATCGTTTACCGGAAGCCCAGCTGGATAGATTTTTGTTTCAGATCATACTCGATTATCCTGATCTGGAAGAAGAAATTGAAATTTCCCGCCGGGCCAGAAAAGCCAATGAAGGCCATGTTGAAGAAGGACTGACAGCCTCTTTAAAACCGACTGATATTCTGGCTTTAAGAGCGCAGCTTAATAAGGTCTTTATTGAAGAAAAAGTCGAACGTTTTGCAGTAGAACTGGTGGTAGCAACGCGTAATCTGGCGCAGCATATTCCTCAATGGGGTGACATGGTTCAGACCGGGGCATCACCCAGAGCCTCTATTGCCTTATTACGCTCAGCAATGGCCAGAGCATTTCTTGATAATCGAGATTATGTATTGCCCGAAGATATTATTGAACTGGCTGCTGATGTGCTTAGACATCGTATGGTACTGGATTTTTCTGCACAGGCAGAAGGTATTACGGCAGACAAAATTATTGCCGCACTGCTTGATAGCATTAACAAGCCCTAGCCGTTTTTATGTTCAGTCAAAGTCTTTCTGATCAACCCCTGTTAACTGAAACAGAAATCAATAAACTGCTGCAATCTGCCGCAAGTGTTGCTTCAGACTCTGAAAATTCTGCATTAATTGCCCGCAAAAGCGGTGAAATATTGTCACCTGATACCGGTGCAGGTACCGATTTTGCTGAACTGCGGGCTTATCATGCTGGCGATGACCCACGCCATATTGACTGGCGGGCAACGGCTCGTTCTAGCATACCACTGCTGCGTACCTTTCATAATGAACGCTCACAACCCCTGTGCATACTGATTGATAGAACAGATAGTATGCGTTATGGTACCCAGGTACGTCTAAAGGTGACTCAGGCATTACGTCTTGCACTGTGGATCAGCGGCAGGGAAGCACGAAACAACCGGGATATATCTTTTGTGATAGTGGATAAGCCCTCTCACTGGCTACCTGAACAGCAGGGCATAAACAGCATAAAACAAATGCTTAAACAGGCCAATCTTCCCTGTCCACCGCCAGATTATAATGAAACCTCTGAACAGCAGAGCGCTGATAATACGGTAAACTGGAAGCAGATCCTGTCCGGAATAAAGCAGCATATCTCACAGGGTAGTGAATTAGTGCTGATATCTGATTTTAACTCGCTGGATAACAGCCATAGTAAATTAATGCGTACGCTGGGACAATATTGCCTGTGTCATAGTATTCATATCTTTGACCCTTCTGAAACACAAGCTGATTTTCCCGCTGCTATTGAGCTGCAATGGCATAATCTTGTCTGCAAACTATCACTACACCGGCAGCAAACGATAACAAAACTCAATGCCGCTATTGATGCCCGAATAGCGACTATACAGAAAATATTCTCTAAAGCCAGAGTAAATTATATGGGTCTTTCTGTTATCCAGCAGGATCTGTCAGCTATCGGCAGGAGGGTTTAAATTGCGCGTGTCAGAAGTGGATAATATGGCGGATATATTTATTCCGCAACTGACTGTCAATAGCGCATCGTTTTCTATAACCGATTATTTTCTAATAGCACTGGTCACTATTTTCAGTTTGGTTTTATGCGGCTATAGCTTATGGCGATATTTTAACCGACCACTGAAAAAGCTTAAACGGGATTTAAAAAATAATATCATAGAGCCACGCTTTGCAGCTCACCAGTTGGCCGCATATATAGCTGGACAGAATAGTAAAGACTTTAAAGCGCTACGTTCAAAGCTGGATTCACTGCGTTTTCAAAAACAGCAGCCTGATAGAGAACAGCTTCTGGTTATTATAGAACAGGTCGGTTATGGCCATTGAAACCGGATTTGGCTTTGAGCAATTTTACTGCCTGTATTTTTTGCCCATAGCCTGGCTGATTGTTTTTTTATTTAAATCGTTTAATCCAGTCTGGCCGCAATTACTGCCGTCTCTTAAAGTTAGATATCCGCAACTGAACAATATCATAATTGAAAGTGATTCCGCTCCACATGTATCAGGTTTTAATATTCAGAAACTATTACTGCTTATGGCTATCAGTCTGTTTATTATTGCACTGGCGCAACCGGTTCGTTATACCGGTGTTATTCAGGGCAAACAGCAATATCAGCCCGTAGATTTAATTTTTGCTGTAGATACAGCCCTGTCAATGAGTTTAAGTGACTATCTGTTAAATAATAAACCGGTCAGCCGCTTAACTATGGCCAAAATGTTAATGGGTAGTTTTATCCAACAATATTCCGGTAAACATCTTGCACTGCTTGTTATTGGTAATCCTCCATCACTCTGGTTGCCGCTGACCACAGATAAACAGGTTGTGCAGAATGCCGTCAGTCGTTTAACACCCTTTTTAGGTGGCCGTATTACGGATATGGGAGCCACCCTGAATTTAATTGGTGAAAAATTTACTCAGACTGATAACTCTGATAACTCTGGTAATGTTCAAGATGCTCAGGATAAAGTTGTTGTGCTTATTTCTGATGGTGGAACTCAGGTGGGTTCTATGTCGCCACAGAATGCCGCAAAAAAACTGGCCGACAAAGGCTTTTCATTATATGTTATAGCAGTGGGTTCTGATGATCCAGAAGCTGGTTCGTATGATAACAGCAATCTTATTTATGAGCCTGCTAATTTGTTTATGCTGCAGCAGGTAGCTGAGCAAGGTCGTGGACAGTTGTTTCATGCTGTTGATAGTCAGGGGTTTACAGCTGCTTTACAGCTAATAGAACAGCAACATAAAAAGCCACTGGCAGTGACAGAGACTATAAAATTATCACAGCCACTGTACCCCTGGCCATTATTGTCCGGCTTAATTATTTTATTGATAACGGTATTTTTTTCAGGCAGCAGGAGTGGTCATGTTTCCTGAGCATTTATACTGGCGTGAACCGCTCTGGCTGCTATTGTTTCTATTGCCCTGGCTTATAGTCCTGCTGGTTTATTTCAGACAAAAAAACATCTGGAATAAAATCGCTGAACCTGAGCTGCAGCCCTGGGTTCAATATCATTCCAGGGACTCAGCTGGAAATTTTAAGCGAGTTATTTTAATTTTGTCCTGGATGTTATTCTGTATCGCTCTGGCAGGTCCCCGAACCATTAAGTGGATACCGCCAGCAATGCAGCAGGATAATGCCCGTGTTATTGTGCTGCTTGATTTTTCATTGTCAATGAGAGCGGTCGATACAACCATCACTCGTATTGAGCAAGCACAACAATTATTAATGCACTGGCTGGATACCTTTCCAGCATTCTTGAAAATGGGGCTGACTCTATACTCTGGATATGTACACCCATTATTAATTGCCACGGATGATTCAGTTTTACTTAAGCATTTTGCAGCCCAGTTAAAGGACTTTAGTCCACCGACAGCTGGAAACAATCTGGCTTCTGCCATTCAATATGCACTCTCTTCTTTGAGTCGTCCAAAGGGTAAAAATTATCTGTTAATTCTCAGTGATGGTGATATGGACCAGAACGCATTGAACAATGCCATTAGCGTATTACAAAATGATCTCTCAAAAAAAAATATAAGCACTATTATAATTGGTGTTGGTAATACTGAAGCTGTCAGCATCCCCCTTGAAACGAATCATGTATTAACGCAGGCTGGAAAAATAATCGTCACTCGTCGTCATAGTGAAAATTTAAAACTACTGGCAGAAGCTTCTGAAGGTTCCTATCAGGCTATAGAAAACTTATCAGATACTAGCTTAAAACAACTACTAAAACTACCGGAACCAGTTATTTCAGAAGCTCAAAAGACCGATGTTTTATGGCATGAATGGTTTTTTATTCCTTTGCTGCTGGCAATTATACTGATTTTTTCAGCACTGGAATTTAAGGGTAGGGGACATCGTTCCTTATTGGCGATCAGTCTTGTTTTCTGGCTTAGTGGCTGTGATATAAACATAGAACAGAAGGAATTAAATGATTTACACAAAATAGAACAGCAGATAAATAGCGCATTAAAATTACACCATTACCAGCAGGTACTGGCCTTAAACAATAAAATACCTGTCAAGAAGCAATCAGAATATAGCCGATTTGCAATGGGTGTTGCCTGTTTTCGGCTAAAAGATTATGTCTGTGCGCAACAGGTATTTTCGTTCCTGTCCTGGAATCTGAAAGATAAACGGTTAAAAGCACAGGCTATTTTTAATCTGGCCAGCAGCCATTTTTATCTTGGGGATTATGAGCAGGCTTCAGTGTTATTTAAAGATGCCCTGAAAAATGGTATTTCAGAACAGAAAGTCCGCATTAATCTGGAGTTTTCGAGTTCTCTGGCAAGCGCTATTCAAAAAAACATTTCAGAAATTGAGAAAACTCAGCAGCGAGCAGAATGGTATGCAGCAACCACAAAACTAACAGAAA
>JALSUJ010000650.1:10147-17093 GCA_027071355.1 Gammaproteobacteria bacterium
GTATGTTCCTGCCCAGTTTTGAAATATTAAAAAACAATCCGGTTTTCCGCCAGCTTTCTGAACAGAAACAGACGGAATTACTGGCACAGGGATTAAAATTCAAATTAAATAAGACACCCTATAATGCTACTGCTAAAGAAAATTTCTGGGTGCGTTCTGTACAGGATAATCAGGCACAGTCTACGGCTCGTCTTTATAATGAACTTATGGCGTATGAAGTCGGTTTGCATTATGTACCGGATAAACCGGAAACGATTCCAGGTCAGCAGCCATGGTGAAATTGATACAGTTTTTATGTCTGTGCTTAAGCTTATTTCTCGCCTCATATTCCCGGGCTGGAAATGATATCAGCACACTTGTAGTTAGCACTGATAAGCAAAAGCTTGAAATGGGTAAGTATCTTAGCGTTAAAATTGTTTATACTGGTCAGAACATTCCTGAACCGGCTCAACTAAAAAACTGGACACAGGATTTTTTTGTAGAGGATATGGATACAGATACCGAACACCTGCCGCAACACTTCATAAAAACCACTCGAACTTTGCGATTATATCCAAGAACAAGCGGCAACAAAGTCCTGCATGCCATTGCCCAGGGAGGAGCAATTGCCCGACCGGTAAAAATAATGGTATTACCAGTTATACGACATAATATTGATGGCACGCCTCAGTGGTTAAAAATACCTTCAGAGATCTGGCAGGGAGAAACCATAAAAATTACTATCAGACAGAATTTAATGTCTGCAGAAAATCAGGTGGTCACTGAACAGGCAAAGTTTCCCGGTTTCAGCATTATTAAATCATGGCAGGAAATAACAACCAAAAACGGTATCAGCACGGTTTATATTAACTGGCTTATTACGGCTCAAAATTATGGGTATTTTACCTTAGAGGCACCTTCAATAGTTCAGCGTGGTCGCGGACGATGGCGTTTTTATCTGCCTGCTATGCCAATTAAAGTAAAACCCTTTCCGGCATATATCCCCCCCACAGTACCTGTTGGACAGCTTAAGGTGATCAGTGATATTAAATATATCGGACAACAGCCATACTGGTTAATTACTATAAAAAATCATGGCTATCTGGCAGAAGAAATTTACGGTATCCGTTCTCAGTTAACTCAACCCGGCCATCACTCCGCAGAACAGGTCAGGTTAATAAAGCCGCTATTAAAGTCTGATGATCCTCTTATATCGATCAGACAGTATATGGCAATGGTTCCAAAATGGACGCTGGGCTTTAAGAATAAATGGATAGAGGTTTATTACTTTGATACTGTAACAGGTACATTAAAAAAAATCCCCATTCAATTACCCTCTGTCTGGTATATCCAGTCAAAATGGCTGTATCTATTTTATTTGTCCGCTGCTTTATTATTGTTGGTTATTATTTTTTATATCATAAAAAAAATAAAATACTTTAATATAAGACAAACCTTTAAACAGGCTGTTAAATCATGTTCAACTGCCCATGAACTTCGCCAGTTACTGCTTTCTAAAAATCACTATAGTACATTATCTGACTGGGCAGAAAGTGCTGATATCCCATCAGCCGATAACATAGCTCATCAGTTAAATGACTTATGTTTTAACAGTGCCAGTAGTTATTCCTTAATAGAGATAAAACAGGAATTGCTATATTGAGCTAATCAAAAAGAATACAATGAAGACAAAGGCGAGAGTGTAAAAACAGCCAGTTTAAGTCAGGCCGCATTCTCCAATTACCCGTTTCTTCCTGATTGGTGATATAAGTTACATCCTGAACAGCCATTTACATCTACTATCTGTTTTAATATTTCAGCCCTTTATTAAAAGAGACGAAGCAATGAAAAAGGTTTCAATAGTCGGCAGCGGTTTTGCTGCGCTTACTGCAATTAAAACATTACGTAAATCCAGTATGGATCTGGAGATAACCGTTATTTCACCCAAAGCAGAATTTCATTATTTACCCGGAACCATCTGGATCCCCTGTGATTTAAGAAAACCTGCTGATCTGGCAATACCCTTAAATAATTTTTTCCAGCGTATGAATGTCAGGCATGTCAGTGCTAAAGTAAGCGGCTTAAAAAATAATGGTCGCACACTGGAGACTACAGAAGGGGATATTGATAATGATGCGCTAATTATCTGTTCGGGCGGTCAATTTATAAAAAAATTGCCAGGTATAGAAAATGCCATAACACCCTGTGAAGGTATTGACGCTACGGTTAGTATAAGAGATAAATTAAAATCCATGACCGGTGGCAGTATTGCCTTTGGTTTTTCTGGTAATCCAGAAGAGCCCAGTGCCATGCGTGGCGGCCCTATGTTTGAGTTCTTATTTGGTATTGATTGTCAGTTACGCAAGGAAGGGCGCCGGGATCAGTTTAATCTGGTATTTTTTACCCCTTCGGAAAACCCTGGACAAAGACTGGGACCTAAAGCCGTGTCTGGCCTGTTAAAAGAGATGAAAAAACGTAACATAGAGACTCATCTTGGTCACAAAATGAAGCAATTCACTGATCATAGTGTAATTACCGAAGGCGGTGAGTTTGATGCCGAGCTGATAATATTTATGCCGGGTATGACGGGTAATAGCTGGTTTAATAATACTCAGCTACCGCGCTCAAAAGGGGGTATGATAAAAGCTAATAGCCATTGCCAGGTTGAAGGTTTTGATAAGGTTTATGTGGCCGGTGATTCCGGTAGTTTCCCTGGACCTGGCTGGATGCCCAAGCAGGCACATATGGCAGATTTACAGGCTGAGACTGCGGCAAAAAATTTACTCAATGAATTTGATAACCAGCCTGCCACGCATACTTTTAAAATTGAATTGTTGTGTATTATTGACAGTCGAAATTCCGGTATGCTGGTTTTGAGAAATGAAAAACTTAATCTTATTCTACCAAGAATGCGGTTGTTTCACTGGTTAAAACGCTTCTTTGAATGGTTTTATCTGCGTCAGTACAAATAAAATCGGGTTGAAACATTTTTATTAAAGGAAGCATATTATGGATCGTGGAACTAAAATTTATGCGCTGGTACTGGGAATTTTTACCCTGTCACTGGTATTTCTGTTTTTTTATGAAAGTCCAAAAGTTAGTGAATTAAATGATCGCCTGGAATCAATCCCATTGATAAAAGAATTTCCTTATCATTTTAAAGTTCTGCGTATTGATAATGGAACGGCAGTAATGAGCACTCCCCGTTCAACAGATGTCCCGGTAGCAAGAATTTTAAGCATACTGTTTCCTGAGGTCAAAGGAAAATCCACACAATCATCTGACTATCAAAAAGCCCAGAAAAAACTGGCTAATGTTCAAAATACAGCCAGGCTAAAAGTTCTAGAGGATAATGAAGTGCACAACATTCGCTGGGAACTTGATCGCAGCTGGTTACTTCAGCATGGTATCTCAATTTAGAATTCAATCATAAAAATAAGATTCTTATGCATCGTTCTTTGCAGTTTATTGCGGTTATAGGCTGTATCTTAAATCAGAATGTACGTGATTTTGATAAAAAATTTATGATGCAGGATATTCAATGGCTTGAACAGTTATTTTTAAAAAGTTGAAGACTAATCATCCTTAAGTTGTTTAAGTATTTTTAGACCTTTTTCACGTTTTGCATGCAGCACTGCAATTTCAGTTTTCAGTAATTTGCGCTTTCCGGTAGACTTGTTCTTGCATTTTTCTATCAGCTTCTTTTCTTTTTGTTTAAGTTCTTTTAGAAGTGCTTTTAACTCCCTGGCGTATTTACCTTTCTTTTTATTATTAAAATCAAGATAGTCACCTAATTTTGTTAAAAGTTCCTGCGTGCCCATTTTTTAACCTCAATTTAGATTGTAAATTTGTAACTACTCAACATAAATTACCGTATCAGTCAGTAAAGCCTGTATTTCTGGGGACACTCAAGTACATCCCTGTATCGCTTTACGAAAACATCCATGTTTTCATAAACCCCAAAAACACAGGCTTTACTGACTGAGACTCTAATGGAGCCTAAATTACGCTGAATAATTACGTAAATTTTATTATAACTTAGAAATATTACAAAAATGTGATTATACAAAAAACATTTTATTTAGCACTTTCTGCCTGTTCTCTAATTTCTTCAAATTCATCTTCATTCAGTGATATGGCCTGTTCAGCATCGCTTAATTTATGGCTACGTTTTACAAACAGGGTTTCACCCATTTGTACCAGATTTCTATAAATATTGGTAGCATAGGATACATCATTCATAAGTGATGTCGCCATTTCCGGTGAAATGGATCTTTCTCTAATGGCCTGTGCAAGCCATTTATTCATATTTGATATATGTTCATCCAGAAGTAAGCGTAAGTGATCTAAAGAAAAGATGGAGCTATCTTCATCGGTTCTAAGACGAATTCCTTCAAGCTCACGTAGTAACAGAGACAGTTCAACCCGGATCCGGGTATAGGCCTCGCGCATTTTTGGATTATAGGAGGTTGAATAAAGTAACAGATTTTTTTGTAAATGTTTACTTTCTTTTACGGCATCAGCAATGTTCTGATTTGCCTTACGTAACCAGTGAATCTGGCCGGATTGTTCCATCTCCCATGAAAAGCCAGCTTTACTGATAAAGATAATAATTTCACCGTAAAGTGATTTAATATTGCTGGCATAAGCCGTATCAATATCATATTGAGTGAGTTTTTTCTGTGCTTCTGCAACTTGATAAAGATCGATATCAGAAAGCACATCGGCTCGTTTAAAACCAAAAACACCTGACAAAATGGTAATGGTATTTTGCCAGATACGCAGGGTCTCATTGCGTACGGCTTCTGTCGCAGTATCAGGAAACTCAAGAGCAGAGTCATTCAAATACAATGCTTTAATAGTAGCAAATTTTTTCTCTGGCAGTAAAAAGGATACCAGTTTAACCAGTTGATTGACCAGTGGTACCATCATTATGACGCCGGCAACATTAAAGAGCGTATGAAAGATAGCCAGTTTTAAAGTATAGTCATCATCAGCTATACCAATAAAATGGCTGATGATGCCAACAACGTCAATAATAGAATTTAGCGTCAATACAAAAAATATACCGGCAGTTACTTTAAATAAAACGTCACTTAGTGCCAGGCGACGCCCGGTTACATTGGATGTCAGAGAACCCAGGACGGCAGTGATTGTAGTACCTACATTAGCACCAATGGTAAGAGCAAGGGCGTTTTCATAGGTGATTTGATTGACTGAAAGTGCGGTAATAACCAATACCAGTGTGGCATGACTGGATTGCATAATAATGGTTGCCAGGATACCGATTAAGGTAAAAACCAGCACACCGTTAAAACCACTCATGGAATAATCTGTTAAATTAAACTGGGTTCCAAAAGTTTCAAAACCTTCTTTCATGTAATGAATACCCAGAAACAGGAATCCCAGACCAGCCAGAATATAACCCAGACCTTTGAGCGATTTTGACTTTTGAAAAATCAACAGTACGCCAAAAACCAGCATAGGCATGGCATAGGCTGAAATTTTTACCTTTAGACCAAAACCAGCAATTAACCAGGCGCCTGTTGTAGTGCCCACATTAGCACCAAACACGATCCCGATACCTTCGACCAGACCAATTAAGCCCGCTCCAAGAAAGGATATGGTAATAACTGACACCAGAGAACTGGACTGCATAAGCGTACAGGCGGTAAAACCAAAGGTTAAACTTTTCCACATTCTATTGGTGCTTTTACGTAATATTTTTTCAAGCACTCCACCGGTAAATGCCTTAAAGCCATCCTCAAGTGACAGCATTCCAAATAGAAAAATTGCTACACCGGCTGTAATAGTCTTAAAATCCGGGCTGATCCAAAATCCCCAACTCAGGATAACAAAAATAGTTGGTAATAGTATTTTGCGTAACATCAGTTCCCCCTTAAGTCCCAAAACTGAAACCCCAGGTAATATTTTTTTAAAAGGTTTTATTATTAATTATTTGGTAATGGGTAATATACAGTAATAATAGTACAGCTTTATAGTTATATGTAATATTTATTGTGATTATTATCCTTACTATCCTTATGGTCCAGTCCCTATGCTGAGTAAACAGGCAGGTTTACAGCCATATGGAGGAGGGATGATCACTTTATTACCAGGATGCCAGTTTTCCGGTGTTGCCACAGCATTTGCATCTGAGGTCTGCAAGGCATTTACCAAACGCATCTTAAATATAATTCAGTGATTAATACATAATAAAATCATGTGTGCGGGTTTACTGGATGAATTCAGTTTATTTTTATATCTTAATGTTAATTTAAGGTTGATAAGGTAAAACGGTATTCAACACTAATGTTAATGTTGATTTAGGAGAAATAAAAATGGAAATTGGAGCCAGTACTTTATCATCGGCGTATACACAAGTATCACAGGCGGCAAAAACAGTGCCTGAAAATGAGGCAAATGAATCCAGAGTAGCTGAAAGCAGTGAATCCAGCAGAACTCAGATCAATGAAGGTGAAAATACCTCAAACTCAGGTCGACTGGATGTTTATGCCTGACAGCCCAAACGAAAGAGGGTTATAGAAAGAGGGTTATATCAAGGCCCAGCCAATAATAACAAAGCCCAGTATGCTTAATGCTATAGCAGAAGGCAGTGCATTTCTTATGCCTCCAAAGTACAGCGCATAACCTGCTTTCATTAAGTTATTACTGCCTGAGGCAATCATAATTGCACTGATAATTTCATTGGGTGTTATGTTATATTTTCCCGTTAGTACGGATAAAATAAATGGGTCAATATCTGTAAATCCGGCAACAAATGAAAATACCTGCAAACCGGCATTACCATAATGGGCGGTAATAAACTGTGTTAATACAATCATAATTACAAACAGCAGAGTAAAGGCGAATGCGGTACCTAATTCCAGCGGGTTGCTATCTGAAACAGAAGATGAATGGGTCTGATTCTTTTTTTCTTTCAGAAAGAACAGACTGAAAATAAGAC
>JALSUJ010000651.1 GCA_027071355.1 Gammaproteobacteria bacterium
AGCCAGCTCCACAGTGCTGGCATATCATCAACTGAAACCAGCCAGACCTCACCATCATGATCCGCTTGTTCCAGCAGTTCGATTAAGAGTCGTGCATGGTCATAATGTTCTATGTTTTCATTGCTGAAAATATCCGTTGAAGTCAATACAGTTAGTTCACCCTGTCCAATAGAATACTGTTCCAGATAAGTTCCCAGGTTGTCAGTTACTGCCCATAACTGTGTATACAACCCTGTTTTATGAGATTGCTCAAGCACATCACTATAAGGAAAATTCACTTTGATGGACGTACCATTTTTTAGAACCGTATTAACCGCTATGTCCTCACTTTTATCATCGGCTTCACTATCTGTGACACATAAACCAAATAACTGAAACACAAAGTCCTGTTTTTTATCGGCTCCGGTTTTTGCACAATATTGCGCTTCTACTATTAAATGCCCGCCTGCTTCAACCCACTGCAGCAGATTTTCTGTCAGCTCTGTATTCAGGGTTTCACGTTTGGTGGCAATTAAAATAGTCTGGCTGGTATCAGGCATATTGCGAAAAGCAACCAGACCATTAACAGGTTTATTCTGTATGCCCATTTTACGCAATAAAAATTCTGCTGCCAGCAGGGGTTTACGCTGTGCAATTCCCTGAAAGCCAACCTCTTTCTGTTCCTCTACCCAGCTGAAATTTTGCACAAACCAGTAACTAAACAGCCCCGTTAATAACAGCAAAAAAGCATATAGAATCTTTTTATCCATCTGCTTTTTCCTGCATTTGCCTGTTGCCATCGTAAAAGATAGCTCCTTCTGCTACCAGTTTCTGCATTTGCTGTTCTGCTAACTCCCTGTGAGCATAGGCGGTAAGCTGCCATGCCTGCGTCAACTCAATAAAATAATTTATTTCCTGTGCGGATGATAAATGCTGTTTAACCACTTTAAGGCAATCGCCTTCTGTAGCACCGGCTTTTAAATCCAGCGCATAGTGTTTAACCAGATAAGAAAGACTGGCACGATATAACAAAGCAAGAGCTGCACGATAATCATGGCTCTGTATTAGTTGTAACGCCTGAGCTCTGACATCATCCGGTAGTGATTGTTCTGTAATATCCAGACCAAATAAAGTTTCAGGCAAATCAGTATCTGCTGCTGAAGATTTTCCAGACCAGCTAATTTGTAAACGCTGCCAGTTCTTGATAACTACAATGATAAGAAGCAGGCCCAGGATCCATAGACCTGCTTCAAAAATAAAGGCGATAAAAGGCCCTGTCAGCTCAAAAAAACGTCTCAGAGTTCGCTCCAGTGCAGAATAATCTTCCAGCTTTTTCTGCTCTTTCTGCTTACCGGTATACTTTAAATAGCTTACTGTTTTTGTCCGCTTAAATACCGGCTCCTGCATAACCTGTTTTATTATTTTTGATGCCTGTTGCGGATCGGCTTTTACTGGCGCTACCGGAGGCAGTATTATTTCATAACGCAAGTCATCAAACTGATCTTCTGCAGCCTGTACGGACTCTGAAAAGCCAAAAGGCAGTAAAATACAGACCATAAGTAATGCTGCTATTGCGCTGCCCTTATTAACTAAAGTGGTTTTGTCACTATACTTTTGCTGTAATTTACGCAAGGTCAACTCAATATCCCAGCCCTCAAGAATAGTTCTGCGATTTAAATACAGCATAAAACCACCGGCCACATATAAGGTTTCTATCACCATCATAGCCAGAAAATACATCAGCATGGAAAGCGCATTTACCCACCATGGAGGTTCCGTATTAACCAACACGACTTCAGCACCTTTAAGAGCCAGATCGGTAGGCAGTAATACCAGTATTAAGCCCAAAATTCCCCAGGACAACAGTGTCTCAAGATGAATACAGAGGATAAATAATAATACTTCACGATTCTTGGCACCTTTACGTAAGACTCTCATTCTTTGCGTTCGCTGTTTACCTCGCAAGCCCTCAAGCTGAATGACCGGCAGGGCAAATGCACGTCCCATATCCAGACGATACAGGGTCAGGGAGGAAAGAATTCCAGTTTTAAAAAAGTCTGGGATAGCCTGTAGAACATCCTGCCAGCGGGTCTGCTCTGAAAAAATGACTCTTGATAGTACAAACAGGGGGACCCTGTCATACAGAGGCTTTAGAAGCCAGACCAGAAAAAAAGCCCAGTAGGGATGCTGTTCCAGCAAAACAATACTGATAATTAAAAAAACGGGGAATACGCTTATCATCCAGCTGCCCAGTAAAATACGCCATTGCCGAACACATAATCGTACTGAAAGATCCATTGCTTCCCATGGTGTTCTCGGTCGGACTTCCAGAATCAGTGCTTCAAGATTCATTTTGACCTGCTGTAGATTGCCTGCCTGCTTTTCTATCGACTTTTTTCCCTACAAAGGAAAAATAAAATAGCACCAGTGACCAGAGCATAGCCCCGACAGAATATTTAATAACTGGAGCAATAAACTGTGTTGATGACCAGTAAGCTTCAATAAAGGCTGCCATTACGAACATCATCGCTACACCACCCATAATACGCACACTGATTCGAGCTGCATCCAGTAATGACTGGTAACGACTTTTTCTACCCGGCATCAGGATAGAAAATCCCAGCTTCAGACCCGCAGCTCCGCTCAATGCAATAGCGGTCAGTTCCAGTGCACTATGTCCCACCACAAATGGCCAGAACGTAGAGGAGTAACCCAGCTGCGTCAGATGGCCTGCCACTGAGCCAATATTCAACCCGTTAAATAACAGGGTAAACAGACTGCCAATACCCAGTAACAGCCCGGTCGCAAAGGTACGAAAACCGATACTGGTATTATTAAATATATAAAAACCAAACATTAAACTATCGGACTCGGAACCTCGTTCTCGTCCAATATGTTCTGCCTGAGGATCATACATGGCCTCCATTCCGGAAACAGAATCAGGCGACATAATGCTATAGACAAATTCCGGGCGGAACTGGATAACAATAACCATTGCGATAAGCGGCACATAAAAGACCACACAGGACAACCAGAACCAGTTGATTTCATTACGCACGGTTTGAGGAAAAGTCCGGGTGAAAAATTTTATAATACCAGACAGTGCACTATCTCCATAGATATGTGCTGGTCGATAGAAAACCTGGTGTGCCTGTTCCACCAGTAAACTCAATCGCTCAATCAGGTGAGGGCTGTAACGCCGTGACTTTGCCAGTGAGAAATGCTGGCAGACAGCACGATATAATTCTGGGAAATCGGCCTGTTTTATTAATTCTGTAGACAGTGCCAGTATTTGATCTTCATAAAAACTTTTGGGCTGGCTGGCTTTAGAATTTCTTTTGCCCTGTTCTTTTTTACGCCGTTGAATTATTTTATCCGGATGTAATTGTGGATTACAGAGGACTTCCAGCAACAGCCACTGCTGTTCGTGATTGTGAATAAACTGTGCCTGATTCATCGATGCCCTACCAGATAATTAGCAATACCCAGGATGCGTTCACTGGCTGAAATGGTCTGTTTTTCCGTCATCCCCTGTAGTAAAGGCGTTGCCAGCCTGGCCAGTTCTTCTGCCCGTTGTGGTGAAAATTTCGAATAGCGCTCAGCATAACTGACAATACTCTGCTGTTCTCCAGCAGTCAGATTAATGGCAGCCGCAATAGCGGGTACTTCCGGTATCTCCGGACGGTTTTTCAGCACCCGCTTATAAACCACCAGCGTATTTGCCGCCAGATCGCCCAGACGCCGGAAATCCTTGCTGAACAGCATGGAAATAAAACCCAGAACATAGAAAAATGGCAGAAAATCCACCGTCCTGAGTAAATTCCGGAGCATGGATGCGCCCCAGTTGACCAGAGTGCCATCCATTAATAACACCTGAATTTTCATTATACGTTTACCCGGTGTCTGCCCGTTCATATAAATTTCAAACAGTACCGGATAAAACCAGTTAAGAACAAAAATGGCAATTAGAAACAGGCCCATACCAAATTTGCCCAGAGAAGGCAGGGCTATCCCCAGCAGCAGTAATATAACACCCTGAATCAGTGCATCCAGCAGCCAGGCAATACTGCGCACATAAAAACCGGCACAACTAAGCACTAACTCCACACCTTCAGGGGTTTCTACAGTTTTTATAGTATCAAGCATGTCCGTTTATTTTTTGGAAAAAAACATTTTGTCATAGTTTTGCAATGAAAAACAGCTATGATCCCTCAAAATAGAAGGAATAAATAGGAGGATATACTACTTGATTTTCAGAATTTCCCTACATCTTTTAAAAACTGTCGGCGTTACAATAGTCCCATAAATCGGGGTTAATGATAAATAATAATCTTTGGCATCGTCTTTACATTATCTGTACTTTAGTAAAGTAAAAGTAAAGAGAAGTGAAAGAGAAGAGAAGCCTGGAGAACAAAAATGAAAAAAATTTTGACAATACTCACAACTGCAACATTTTTTGCTATCGCCTGTTCATTAATTGACCAGTATGTCTGGAACAATGATTTCCAGTGGCTTAATGTCCTGATTGGTTTTGCAGCCGGTGCAGCACTGGTTCTGCTGAGTAATGACTCACCGAAGCAGCATACCAATAAAATGGCTTAAAATAATCAGTCAAATAACATTTACAAAAATAATATTCGAAAATATAAAAGGTCACCAGAAAAGCAGGATTTAATCCTGCTTTTCTCTCTCTGACCTTTATTCAGGCCGTTCAATACCCAGTTTTTTCATTCTTGAACGCAAGGTACTGGAGGGTATATCCAGAACTTCCGCAGCACCTTTTTTACCCCCAATCACCCAGTGCAGTTTTTCCAGTACACTGATAATATACTCTTTTTCATTCTCTGCCAGGGTTTTAAAACGGGCTTTTGCATCAGCATTATCATCAG
>JALSUJ010000652.1 GCA_027071355.1 Gammaproteobacteria bacterium
AATACTACCTGACTGGCTGTTAAGATGTTATTAAATTTTTATTATTACTTGCGCCAGATATTGCGAGTGAATAGCCAGACTATAAAGGTAATACCCAGGGCACCTGAAAAAATCAGAGTATGCATTTCAAAATAATTAAAAAAGCTCTGGCTCAGGGAACTGATAGAACCCAGATTTTCCGGAGAATCTTTTTCAATAATGCCCTCGGTACCAATAATAAGCAATAAGATGGGCACCGGCAGCAGAAAAATAATGAGTTTTTCCAGTATATGACGTACTGCAGGTAGTAGTTCAGCGAATTGTTTAAATTTAAGCCAGCCGAGCTGGAGATGTTTTTTACATGAAAATGTTTTGTCGTAATAAACCATGATTATCTGTCCCTCGGAATAAATTCCCTGAAATATCCTGTCGTTCTCAACTGTCAGATGAATTGTGAAAACTGGTAACTAAATTAACAAATTTTTATGACAGCAGGATGACAGGTTTTACCTGTCTAAGTTAATATATAGTGCTATTTAGTATATTTTCAATAAAACATACTAAATTACTTGGTTTTTGTAGGGCGCTGATAATAAAGTAATTCTGGCTTAGAGTCAAATTTATAAATTTACATATTTAAAAACTATAAATCCGGATACCAACAGATGAATACTGATGAAATAATTATTCAACAGACACAATGCTGGCTGGACAGAGTGATAATAGGCAGGAATATCTGTCCGTTTGCAAAAAGGGAGCGTGATCTGAACCGGATCCGCTTTTTTGTTGAACCCTGCAATACTTTTGAAGATGCTCTGGAAAGCCTGATACGAGAATGCGAATATCTGGAAAACAATACGGACACGGAAACCACACTGTTTATTTTGCAGCGACTGACAGAGGGGTTTAATGATTATCTGGATTTTCTTGCAATTGCGATGCAATTGCTAAATGCTCAGGGTTATGAAGGTGTTTTCCAGCTGGCCAGTTTTCATCCGGATTATTGTTTTGCTGACTCAGAGCCTGAAGATCCTGCTAATTATACCAATCGTTCTCCTTATCCCATGCTGCATATTATCCGTGAAGAAAGTCTGGAACGCGCCTTACAGAACTATCCGCAGCCGGAGCTGATCCCACAGAGAAATATTGAATTATGTCGAAGTCTGGGACTCAAAACTATGCAAAAGATGTTACAGGAGTGCCGGGAGCCTAAAGAATAATCAGATAAAACAGACTGCTGAAAATTAAAGCTAAATATCAGGTGTTGCCTGCTGAATACGGTTGCGACCGCTCTGTTTGGCCTGATACATTGCTGAGTCCGCCATTTCCAGTAGCTTATCATAACTGGTACCCTGTTCAGGGTAGGATGCAATGCCAAGACTAATGGTGATCCTGACAGGCTTTTCATTAAGAGAAATGTTCAGTTTTGAGAGTTTAATAAATATTCTTTCTGCCAGTTCATTAGCTTTATCACTGGATGTTTCCGGTAAAATAACCACAAATTCTTCACCGCCATAGCGGGCAATATAGTCACTGGTTCGAATAGAGTCCTGCAGAAAGACTGCAAACTGCTGTAGAATTTTATCACCGGACTGATGTCCGTGTTCATCGTTAATTTTTTTGAAATGGTCAATATCAATCATAAAAATTGATAAGGGATGCTGATATCTCTCAGCTCTGATTATTTCCTCCTGAAAAAACTTTTCTAGTTCAACACGATTAAATAAATTAGTTAAATAATCGTGTTTTGCCTGATATTCCAGCTCCATTTCTATGTTTTTTCGATAACTGATATCCTGATGGGTACCACATAGGCGAAGTGGTTCATTAGTCACTAAATCGTATTCTACCATTGAACCGGAACCCTGTATCCAGACCCAGTGGCCATCCTTATGTTTCATTCTAAAATCAGCGGTATAAGGTATTCGGTTTAAAATAGCCTTTTCAACTATCATCTGCATACGTTTTCTGTCATCAGGATGAATTCGTGATTGCCAGTCATCAACAGTATTCTTAATATCCTCTCGGCTTAAGCCAAGTATTTCCAGCCAGCGGTCATTCACTTCCTGGTGACCGGTTTGATAATTAAAATCCCAATAACCCAGTTCCGCACCATTAATAACATTTTTAAGACGTTCTTCAGAATTAATCAGGGCCCGGTTACTTTGCTGGATCTGTTCAGTCCGGGCTTTAATTAGAGCTTCACGTTGTTCCACTTCATTTTGAAGTTTGTTGATTAAACTCTGATTGTAAAATTCAAACTGAATGGATTTGATAATATGTTGCTGGGTATTACGGGCAAAAAATGACAGCATGGCAAAATATATAATCGTTGCCAGTATCAGTAGGTCGGGAACACTATGCTGATATAAGGCGGTTATAAAAGCAAAAATAATGGGAATGATATAGAAAAAATATGCCGGTAAATAAACTGATAATATGGGCAGGGCTGAAGATGTTACACCAAAAACAATCATTAAAAGTGCGACATAAAGGACAATGTCCTGATTAGTATAAGGGAAAAATAAGATACTGCTCCAGGCTAGCCCGGCTAGACCGGTCGCCATTGTGTAAATATGAATCCACTGGGTCTCTGAACGTCGGTCCGGTGTCCGTTTTCTTTGATACCAGAGTAATAATCGAAAAGCTGCAACTACCAGCATAAGAACTGGCCAGACAAATTGCATATCTGGAATAGTATAATCCTTAAGCAATAAATAATAGAGTACAGCAACAATTACAATAGCCATATTAGAAATGGGAGCCTGCAAATAGAGCAGGTCAGCTATTTTTGTTGTGGTATTTGTATTTTTGTTTGCTGGCTCTGTTCTCATTTACAACTGGAATTCCTTCACAGAAACTGAAATATCATCTTTATAGCTTATTGTAGCCGTTTTTTAAGCGATTTTCTTAATAAACTGAACGGAATCATTTGATTAAATATGAAAATCTGGTCTAAACTTAAATAAGTGAATGAAAAAGATAATCTAATTATGTTGCCCTGTCAGATACTGCTTTTGATAGTTTGACATAATAATCATAATAGAGGGTAAAAAATGAAAAAAATACTAATGGGAACCATTATTGGCAGCACTGTTTTGATATCAGGAACTATGACAGCCAATGCCTTCTGGGATGATGGTAATACTAATACCAACTGGGACGGTCGAGCCTATAATAATATGTATAATAATGGCTATGGTAATGGTTCTGGCCAGGGTTGGGGTGATGGGCGTATGGACAGTGATATGGATGGTGATATTGAGATCACTATAAAATCACGTGCCAGAGGTCGAGGCCGTGGAAATACCCGGGGTTCTGCTTCCGGGCAGGGCTATGGAAATGGTTATAATAACTGGGATAATAATTTCAGGGGATATGGCAATAATCGTTATGATAATCAGTATTATGGACGCCCATATGGATATCCTCCTCGTGGTCCGGTAATGACCGATGAAGTTAGAGCAGCACAGATGAAAGCGGCAGAAATGAAAGCCGCTGAAGTTCGGGCCGCACAGGTAAAAGCAGCCCAGATGAAAGCAGCTGAAATGAAAGCCGCTGAAGTTAGAGCGGCTCAGGTAAAAGCAGCACAGATGAAAGCGGCAGAAATGATGGCAGCCAAAGTTAGAGCAGCTCAGGTTAGAGCAGCACAAATGAAAGCGGCAGAAATGAAGGCAGCTGAAGTCAGAGCAACACAACAACAGGGAGCTGGAACAAAAAACCAGTAAGGCATAATAAGTGCTGATTTTTATTGAGAGAGCTAAGTGTATAGATTAAAATTGGTAATACCTTGCTAATTGTTAAAATAAGCTGGGTATTATCGGTTATGTTGTTATTTGCCTAAAGGGGAGGGGGAAGCAGGCGAATATAACTGAACAGAGCTTCATTATCTTTCTGACTCAGAATCCCTTCCCATGCCTATATGGCTACCTTTGCCTCGCTACGACTTCTATTCTCGGACAGGCTCCTAGTCCTGCCCATTACCCATAAGTCTTACAACGGAAATATTGATTTTGTAAATGCTTGATTTATAATTATAAAAAATACCTGCTTTTAGCTATTGATTTTATTAGTTATAAATATTTGTGGGTAATAGGCAGTCCTAGCCATTGCTCTGGAATGATGAAAGTACTCACTCCGTCAAATATGATACGAAACAATCATCAGAGTTATTCTGTCGGATCATTAATTGCTGGTATCAATCAAGAGAATAATCAGAACATGCTCTTTTCTGATTTAGCCATGGCCAGATCGTCTGACCATTGTCCTTTTAGTTCCCCCATTAAGGTAAACATTTTCAACTGCAGGGTATAATAAACCAGTTCCTTGCCGCCTTTGCCATATTGACGAGTCGACGTCAGCTCACTTTTGATAATATAATCAAAACTGGTGGCCGATTTGTCAACTACGCGCATGACACCGGAGTTAAACAGGGTTTCCTGTATGCGGTCATGCAGATCAGACATACGAACATTTTCATTATCGGTATTATTAACCGGAACCGCAGCGATGACTTTAGGTTTTCTTTTTCCCCAGCCCTGAACCAGTTTGGAAGTTAGCATTTTGTTCGTGACAGTTTCTGCTAATGCTACATAATCAGCCATTGTTAATTGTGCCTGGAGATGACCTCGACCTTTAGCATCAACCATTGCTACATCAGATTGCTGTCCCATGGGAATTGACTGACAACCCGCCATTATGACCGATGCACCTAGCATTGAGAATAAAAGTGTGTTTTTTACTATGTTTACATGTGTTGTTTTTTTATTAAGTGTTTTCATTGATGTTATCCCTAGTTTGAATTATTTTTTGTAACTATTCAGCGTATTCATCTTTTGCACCATTTCGGCGTTATTTTCGTACTCAAATGGTCACGTATTGATATA
>JALSUJ010000653.1 GCA_027071355.1 Gammaproteobacteria bacterium
CCAAATAAGCCGATAAGGCCTGAGCCGAATAACCAAGCAGCGGCAGGAACAGGGACCGCTGAGACGCCGGTTACGCTAATATTTAGTGTATCGACTGTAAAGTTTTCAGTGTTTGTGAATCCATTGAGTCCGTTAGGATCTAAGTCTAGTAAGTTGATACTGAAGTTGGATCCTGTGTAAATGTGTTCAACGAACCCGAATGTAACAGGATCTCGAACACTTGCAGTTAATGTTACATTATTGGTATTGGGGTCATATAAGAATGTTGCACCATATACAAAGCCTAGTTGTAGTGCTGATGACGAATCACCTGCTCTAAATTCAAATGTTTCAAAGTTAATATCTGGTCCATAATACGCATTAGCAGTATCAAAAACAGTTGAGTTTCCACCGCTGTTAAATCGCGCTCCGTTTAAAGGAAAGTTGCTGCCGTCAATAACATTAATTAGATCACCGCTGGCAGTTGTGGGGGTAATATCGGCTGAATTAACAGAAAACACTGCTTCCATACCTGTTCCAGTATCTGTCGTTCCCGTAAACGATAAGGTAACCAGTGCTGCCTGAGCGCTAAATGACAGGAATAGACCTGCTATCAAGCTCAATAGTCCTAATTTATTTTTAATCATTTTTTTCTCCATGAAATAAAAGTGGGTGTAATATTAGATCGATATTGAGACCCTTTGTTAGCAAAAATCAAGCCATCATTTTAATTCATTGTTTTTGCTTGTTTTTTTATTTTTAAATGATAATTTGTTTCAGTGAAATGTAAATTTCTACGACATCTTTGTAAATTAATCCGACCTCAGTTGTGTTGGTCTAAATCCGCTTAAAAACAGGCAGATTGTATAAATAACGATGCTGAGTGTGATGAGTCCCAGCAGTACAGCGAGGCGATCGAGTAATAGCCATTGATCCCATTCTTTTATGTCAGGTGTGGCGTAAATTAGAAATAAGGCCATGCTTAAATTGGCGATAAGTAGTCGTAAACTCAGCCTGAGCCAGCCGGCTTGTGGCTGATAGATACCTTGTTTTTTTAGGCCACGGTAAAGTAAAAAAGCATTTAAATAGGCGGAGCCTGTGGTCGCCAGCGCCAGGCCCGTATGAGGGCCAGGTATATCCAGCATCACCATGGGCACTACAAAAGCAATATTCATTACCATATTGGCAATCATGGCTGTAATGCCGATCTTCACCGGGGTTCTGGTATCCTGGCGGGCGTAATAACCGGGGGCCAGTACTTTAATCATAATAAAGGCGGGCAGGCCCAGAGCGTAGGCCATCAGGCTGAGGCTGGACATATAGCTGTCCTGTAAAT
>JALSUJ010000654.1 GCA_027071355.1 Gammaproteobacteria bacterium
CACATATATATTGTTTTCATCCTGTCTGGTTTTATCACTATCCAGTGCGGCAAGACGATGATGAGAAGCTATTCCCTGTGCTTTTATGTCTCTGATATCCTGTTTTATGAGAGTAATATCATGTTGCAGCTGTTTTAGAATTTCCAGCATCAGACTTTCTGTTTCTGACATAATTATTAATCCTTTTACTGTTTGCTCCTGTATGATTCAAGTGTAACCTTGAACAGAGAAATTTCAAGGCAATTTATTCCTGAGAATAAATTGTTGGTATTGGCTGCCGTTTATGCTGAGTACGGGTATAAATTTTTATCAGTTTTTGTTCTGTTTCCTGAGCTATTGCTCTGCCTTCCAGAAAATCATCAATTAAATCATAACTGACCCCCAGGGCTTCTTCGTCTGCTTTTGATGGCGAATGACATTCCAGATCAGCGGTCGGTGTTTTGGTAATAATGCTTGAAGGCGCATTAAGGTACATGGCAAGTTGTCGAACCTGGCGTTTGTTCAGACCAAACAAGGGTGCCAGATCGCAGGCACCATCACCGTATTTGGTATAAAATCCGGTGACATTTTCAGCGGAATGGTCAGTGCCCAGTACCAGACCACTTAATATACCGGCAATTTCAAATTGTATGGTCATTCGGGTGCGGGCTTTAACATTGCCTTTAGCAAAATCAATAGCATATTTTGAGTGATTTTGTAACTGGGCGGACTCAAGAGCCTGTAATGTTTCATTATGAATAGCATCAGCACCGGGTTTAACATTAACGAGCAGGCTTTTATCAGGTTGAATAAAATCTAATGAAACCTGGGCATCCTGTTCATCAATCTGAACGCCATAGGGCAGACGTACTGCAACAAACTGATAACTTTCGTCATGCTGTTCGGTTCTTAATTGTTCAACAGCCAGCTGTGCCAGCCGACCACAGGTAGCCGAATCAATGCCTCCGCTGATCCCCAGTACCAGGACTTTTAGAGCGGATTTCTGTAAATGGTTTTTAATAAATTCCAGACGGCGTTGGCACTCAAATTGCGGGTCAATTTCAGGTAATACTTTCATTTCACTGATAATGGTTTGCCTGTCCAAGGTAAAGAACTCCTGATTTTTAAAAAATTATTGTCTGAATAAATGTTTTTAAGGTAACATACCGATATTATCAGGAAAATTACAGCTAAAACCAAGAAAAATCGTAACTATTCAGCATGATTTAAACCTGAAAAGAGTATCTGCCTGCAGTGCCTGTGTTTGCGGGGTTTATGGAGGCAGGATGCCGAGATAAAGCGACACAGGGATGTGCTTGAGCGTCCCCGAAAAT
>JALSUJ010000655.1 GCA_027071355.1 Gammaproteobacteria bacterium
ACTGTTAAGCCAGGCTATTCTGGATATTGCTCCAATGGGCGGTATGAATCTGCACGGCTCATTATTACCTCGTTATCGTGGTCGTGCACCTATAAACTGGGTTTTGGTCAATGGTGAAACTGAGACAGGTGTGACCCTGCATCAAATGACTACAAAACCGGATTCGGGTGATATTATTGCTCAGGAAAGTTTGAATATAACTCATGATGATACTGCATTGACTTTAAATCATAAATTATGTGAACTATCTGAGACTTTATTAAATAAAATACTGCCTGAGATTAAATCGGGTAATTTTAATAAAATACCACAACAGGAATCTTTAGCCAGTTATTATGGTAAGCGTTGTCCCGCAGATGGTGAAATTAACTGGAATAGCTCTGCATTAGATGCTTACAATATGGTTCGTGCTGTGACACAACCTTATCCAGGCGCATTTACTTTCACCGGTGACAGAAAAATTATAATCTGGTCTGCCAGTGTTATTGAGCAAACTGCTGAAGTGGCTCCCGGTACTATCACCTCACAAGAACCATTAACGATTGCCTGTAAAGAGGGGCAATTACAGGTTGATTTTGGCCAAAGTGAAGATGGTTTATATGTCAATGGCACTCAACTTGCTCAAAGCATGAGTTTAATTAACGGTATGAGGCTTGGAAGCAAGGCGTCCGAAGCCATTGCCAGACAAAAGATTACGCGTATATTGATTCTTGGTGTTAATGGTTTTATTGGTAACCATTTAAGTGAACATTTACTAGCCTCAGGTCGTTATGAAGTTTATGGCATGGATATCAGTTCCAGTGCCATTAGTCGCTTGTTATCTCACGAAAATTTTCACTTTGTTGAGGGGGATATCAGTATTCATAGTGAATGGATTGAATATCACGTAAAAAAATGTGATGTGATCCTGCCACTGGTAGCCATTGCCACACCCATTGAATACACTCGTAATCCCTTAAAAGTTTTTGAGCTGGATTTTGAAGAAAATCTTAAAATTACTCGCTATTGTGTGAAATACAATAAGCGTATTATTTTTCCATCCACATCAGAAGTGTACGGAATGTCTCAAGACCCATACTTTGATGAAGACAAGTCTAATCTTATTACCGGACCGATTAATAAACAGCGCTGGATTTATTCTACCAGCAAGCAATTACTGGATCGGGTCATCTGGGCTTATGGTCAAAAGGGTTTAAAATTCACTCTGTTTAGACCCTTTAACTGGATGGGACCCAGACTGGATAGTTTGAATTCAGCCCGCATTGGCAGTTCTCGGGCGATTACCCAGTTAATTCTTAATCTGGTTGAGGG
>JALSUJ010000656.1 GCA_027071355.1 Gammaproteobacteria bacterium
TGGTGTCGTGGGCTCGGAGAGGTGGATAAGAGACAAGTATATAGTCCTTAAACAAGATAAATATTAACAGAGTTTTACAGAGCTGACTATCTCTGTTAGCAGAGCTTCCGCCTATCTACCTAAAATAGGGAGTTTTGCGGAACTGTAGATTTAACTGTTAGGCGTTAAAAAAACACAGAGAATAAAGAAATATGGGTGATTATCCCCCTGTGTCAGGATAGTTGTCGCCTCTAATTTCATTAGAGGAAAACGAAATGGGTATAAGACATACACAATCATATAAAATACAAGCAGTGGAAAAGGCACTAAGCCGATCCTCGGAGACCAGTTTGCAAGAGATTGCCGATAGTCTTGGTATTGGCTATTCAACTTTGGGGAAATGGATCTCAAAATCAAGAAAGCATGAACTGGAACAGGTTGATCCTATGATGAAAACAAAAGAGAAAAGGCCACAGGACTGGTGCCTGGAAGAAAGACTAAAAATGGTCATAAGCTGTGCTTCACTGGATGAAGAAAAACTAAATGCTTACTGCCGTGAACAAGGGATTTATTCGCATCATGTTAAACAGTGGGAAGAAGATTTTGCCAATGGTCATTCAGCAGAGAAGAACATGAAATCACAAACAAAAATAAAGCAGTTAAATAAGGAAAATAAGGCCTTAAAGAAGGACTTGAACCGTAAAGAAAAAGCACTGGCTGAAACCGCCGCGTTATTAGTTCTCCAAAAAAAAGTAAACATGATTTGGGGAAGCGAAGAGGACGACTTACAATGAGTACTGAAAGAGCCGAAATCATTAAGTTAATTGATGAAGCCAGAGTGTCCGGTGCACGCCAGTCCCAGGCCTGTAAAATCATAGGTATTAGTAACAGGACATTACAACGCTGGCAGCAACCTGATAACCAGGATGGCCGTATTGATGCAAATCATTCGCCTGCCAACAAACTCACAGAGATGGAGCGGCAACGTATTATCCAGACGGCTAACGAGCCAGAATATGCCGACTTGCCACCGAGTAAGATTGTTCCAAAACTTGCGGATAAAGGGCTTTATATAGCCTCAGAATCGACTTTCTATCGGGTATTAAAAGAGGTTAACCAACTAAAGCATCGACAAAAGGCCAAACCTGACAGGCAGGTTAAAAAGCCACGCGCTTTAACGGCAACCGGGCCTAATCAGGTTTACACCTGGGACATCACTTATTTGCCAACACAGATAAAAGGCATCTTTTTATACCTGTATTTGGTCATGGATATCTACAGTCGCAAGATCGTAGGTTGGCAGGTGCATGATGAAGAGTCCAGTACCCTGGC
>JALSUJ010000657.1 GCA_027071355.1 Gammaproteobacteria bacterium
ACTATAAGATTATACAAAAGTGACTAGGGATTATCCCTTTTTGTTATGTTTTCTGTATTAAACTATGGTGAGGCTGAGGTTATTGTGGGTATCCGGGTTAAATTTTTTGCCAGTATGAGAGATTTGATAGGTGATGACAGAGAGCTTGATGCGGATATTGTGCAGCAGCAGGATTTAAAAACGGCAGATGATGTCTGGAATTTCTGTGCGCAGGATAAACAGCGCCCTGCTAATGTACTGATTGCAGTCAATATGGATTATGTCGATGGCCAGACTGAGGTTAAAGATGGCGATGAAGTCGCCTTTTTTCCCCCGGTAACCGGAGGTTAGCCATGAGTGTTATTATTTTAGCACAGCCTTTTGACCCCTGGCAGACACTGGCAGAATATCAGCAGAAAAAGCCTCATCTGGACGGTAAATTTGGTGCGACAGCGGTGTTTCTGGGCACCATGCGTGATTTTAATGAAGGCGATAATGTGTCACAGATGTTTCTGGAACATTATCCAGGTATGACGGAAAAACACCTGGAAAAAATCTGTACCCAGGCAACAGAAGACCATGCCCTGTTAGAAACTCTGGTTATTCATCGTGTTGGTGAAATAAACCCCAATGACCCCATTGTACTGGTAGCCACCTGGTCATCCCATAGAAAAGAAGCCTTTGAAGCCTGCCGTGAAATTATGGAAGATTTAAAATCAAGAGCCCCATTCTGGAAAAAAGAACAATTAAACAGCGGCGAAGACCGCTGGGTAGAAAAAAACACCAAAGGCTACTAAGCTCTTTCTCAACGCTCAACGCTCAACGCTAAAGATACTGCCGCCATGACTCTGGCCGGTGATCCCTGCAGTCACACAGCTTTTTCTTTTTAGTGCGTATATAAATCACATCACTTTTATGTTTATTATGCACTTCTTCAATCAGTCTTTCCTGTTTATTATTTTCTCTTGACGCTTCTTCACAGTAAAACACGATACTGCGTTTAATTTTGGCAAGAATAGAGTTATCCAGATGAAAACCAGTATTCTGAAGGACATTTTCTATTTCAGACAGAGTTATGCGGTTCAAATCGTAAGCAATTTTAATGCAATGATGATTCAGAGCATGGGACATCAGTACACCAGGCAGATCATTGACTGCGAAAACAGCCGAATGCGCCTGATTAGGATTATAGTGAATGGCACCGAAGTGAATTTCCCGGTGTTTGATCAATTGATGATTCATCTTTTTTCCCCCTCAGAAAAACAGCCACAAAAATGCAGACATTATTTTATTATTATTTTCAGTGCTTTCTTTTTAGATGACAGCTAAAT
>JALSUJ010000658.1 GCA_027071355.1 Gammaproteobacteria bacterium
ATGTTTTATCCTGAACTGTTCAGGTATTACAGACAGCAGAGATTTTCTGTAGATCCAACACATATTACTCTGGATATTAGTGCAACGGGTATTGATGGTCCCAATTTTCGTCAAATGCTAATGACTCAATATGATATACAGGTAAATAAAACTTCGCATAATACTGTTTTGTTTATTATCAATATTGGCGTTAATGCTGATGGTATTCGGTATCTTCTTGAATCATTGCATCATATTGCCAGCAAACTTGATGCGTCACCAGTCCTGATAAAGCAGAACAAATATGTAGTCAATCTTCCACTTACACGTCATTACCACAAATTATTTGTCGAGGTTCAATCGGGAAAATATTCTGATTTTCAGGCTGTTGATATCAGAAAAGCCTATTATGCAGGCCTCGAATCAGATAATGTTGAATTCATACCATTATCGGATAAGCTGATGAAACAGGTTATGAATAATACAAAGATTACTTCAGCCGGTTTTGTTACGCCTTACCCACCCGGGTTTCCCGTTATCGTTCCTGGTCAACTGATTAGCTATGACATGTTACTCTATCTGCAGAATATACGGATTAAGGAAATTCATGGTTATCATGCTAATAAGGGGCTGAAAATATTTACCGAGACATTTTTACAGGGTAATTTACATGACTGAAACAACACTTCACTCCATAGAAGATATACAGCGTTATTTTATAAATAACCGAACAATCTATTATTTTATAAGTGCGACCAATTTTAATCTTATGTTTGTATCGGACTGGGTAAAAAACTGGATTAACGTTAATTTTATTGACTGTTATAATGATAGAAACAAAAGCGTGATGATCGCTGAATATAATGAGGCACCGGTTTTTAATGATATTGAATCAATTAATCAGTTTTTACTCGGTAATAAAACAATAGTCGAACATATAAAACAAAGTCAGCAAAAAGGCTATCAAACCAATGCTATGTTCCTGTTTTATGACAAAGAGCTGGAGAAACTGGTTGATTCTTTAAAAATGAACCTTGTTATGCCACCCTATACTCTGGTAAAGCTGGTTGATAATAAAATTACAACAACTGAAATAGGTAATAGTGTTGATGTGCCCAGTGTACCGAATGCGCTGGTTAAAATAAAAAGTTATACCCAGTTGAGGCAGACTATCGAAAACAACGATCTGGGTGATGAAGTGGTTATCCAGACTGCTTACGGTGATTCAGGAAAAACCACCTTCTTTATTTCCAGTGAAGAAGATTATCATGCAGTCGCTGACAGCATTGAAGCAGAAGATAAAGTCAAGGTAATGAAACGCATCCAGTGCCAGCAGGTCGCCATGGAAGCCTGTGCAACACGTCAGGGAACCTTTATCGGCCCCATCCTGACTGAAATCATTGGTCATCCCAGGCTAACACCTTACCAGGGAGGGTGGTGTGGTAATGACATTAATCCTGATATTTTTGATGCTCAAACACAGAACACGATGTATGACTATACGCAACGAATTGGTCAGGCATTATATCAAAAGGGTTACAGAGGATATTTTGAAGTAGATTACCTGATTGAGACAGTTGATGCTCATTCACAGGTTTACCTTGGTGAAATTAATCCACGAATTACCGGGATCAGTGCGATTACAAATATGTCGGCATGCTGTAATCAGATGATCCCTCTATTTCTGTTTCATTTGCTTGAATTTAGTAAGGTTAAATTTGATCTCGACCCGGATTGGTTTAATCAGCAGGTAAAGGATTTTTCACATCCGCCATTTGGTCAGCTTGTTTTTAAATATACGCAAAAAGAATTAAAGATTGTCACTAGAATACCCGATACTGGTATCTATACAATGAAGGATAATAAGCTATATTTTGTTCGTCATTCAAATAATCCCCGCTTTCTGGACAGGAATGAGATTTTTATCCTACGAATTCTCAGTGTTGATGAATATGTATATAAAGGGGCTGATATTCTTGTTTTATTCGCTAATAAGCAACTTAAGGGTGATGATAATAAGCTTACTGAAATTGCTGAATCACTTATTGGTTCAGTTGAAAACTCGGTTGATTATCGAGCGCTTAGCGATGAGGAATATCAGCTGACGCAACGTTATGGTAAACGTGCCGGGTTTAAGTCTTCTATTGATACGGGGCCAGAAAGTAAAACGTATGTGTAATGTCGAATGAAAAATACAAAGCTCGTACAATTTGTCCATGAAGATCAACCTGGTGATAAATGGCTGGCATTTTATAAACAGGTTATTCCAGGCTACAGAAAATGGTTTTTGAATGAAGGTGAATTTGGCAGACCGAATTACCAGGCCTGTCATAATGCAATAAAAAAATATATGCCCGAACTTGAGTCATTCTGGTTGTCATTGATTGACTTGACAGAGGCCAATGACCTTGAAGCACGATTACTCAGTTTTTACTGTCCCTCTCCCTATGTCAGTGGTTGTAGCCAGGCTGTGTGGTCGAAGTACAGCCCTGTTCTGGTTCGTAATTATGACTATGCTCTGGATTTGTGTGAAATGAGGATACTAAAATCACACTGGTTTGATACGGATGTGATTGCTTCGACAGACTGTCTATGGGGCGTGCTTGATGGAATGAATCAGCATGGCTTAATTGTATCGTTAGCCTTCGGTGGCACTCGTGATCGAGGCGTTGGCTTTGGAATCACGGTTATTCTTCGATATATTCTTGAGTTTTGCCAGACTACACAGCAGGCTGTCGAGGTTCTGCAGAGGGTTCCTTCCCATATGGCCTATAATGTGACTATTCTTGATGCAGGTTATAATGTGAGTACGGTAGAAATAAATCCAGGTACAATTACCCGGGTATCACATATACCGATAGCAGTTAATCATCAGGGCGACTATGAACTAACCAATTATGCGGCTTTTTCTCGATCCTACGAACGAAAGAAATTTCTTATCGACAAGCTTTATGACCCGTTGATCAATATAGAAAGTTTTATTGACAGTTTTGAATATAAACCATTGTTTGCCAATAACTACGAGGAAGGCTTTGGTACGCTCTATACATCCGTTTACAATCCAGCACTTATGGCAACAGAATATCGATGGCCTTATGGTGTACGACGTTATAAATCGTTTATCAATTTTGAAGATGAAGCATTTCAGGTCACTTATTAACTATCTATACAGGCTATCTATGAAACTAATATATAAAATCATTGTTCTATTTGTGTTTCTTCTGAGTATATTATCAAGCCAATCTGTTTTTGCCGGTGATATCTGGTATGTTTCTGCGACAGCAAGTGTTATGCCTGGAAACTATTCAGGTTCAAAGCAACGCAACAGTTTGCTATCCAGCAGTATTATATTAAACGCTGATTATCTAGACGCTTTCAGTTTTGCTGTTGCATACAATAATTTTAGAATTAATTTTAAACCGGTTAATGGTATCAGCTCGGACATTAATCAGGATCAATTCGCAGGCCGAATGCAATATCATTTTTTTAGTGATACTTTTAAGGGGAAGCTGACCGCACAACTTGTCGCCTATGATATTTCAAACGATGATATCAACAAACTCACCGATAATGTTTCTATAATATCGCCAGGTTTTTTCTACCAGAACGTCAATCGAAGTCTGTCTCTTGGTATTGAATATGTACGATCGAAATATTCCAGTAATAATGGTCTTGTGATGACGCAATGGACGCCTTCGTTTGGTTTTGGCTTTAATAATAAAGCAGACTGGTTAGGTTTTAAAGCATTTTTAATTGATTCAAGTGATCGTAGACTTTCACAGGGTGAGGATGCCATGAAATCGCTGGATATTAAGTGGACTCACTGGCTGGCACCAGACGCATTACTTAATATTAACCATTTTTTTATAAGTGTACTTGCAGGACAACGTATTTTTGCAGTTGATAATGATGCCTTTTCTGTCTATAACCTTGCAGATGTTCAGAAAGGTTCGTTGCTTGCAGGCGTCACATGGGATCTTAATTATAATATTGATGTTACTGCATTAGCAGGTGTTGATCGATATGAAAATAAATCCATTAGTAACTCATATAATCAGCAATATCTGTACCTCGGTCTGACAAAACATTGGTAATGTAAAAATAATCAGGATAAAACTATGTCTCAGAAAGTAAAGTATCTATTCACAATAATATTATTTTTGTTCTCCTTTTCTTCATATTCAGCTGAGTCTGTATGGAAGGAATCCTACAGTTTGCAGGCGAAAGGCGATTATGAAAAGGCAATAACGGTTTTAGTAAAAGCTAATGCCAATGGTGAATATGCATTATTACGTTATGCCTATTTGAATTATCTGCAGGGTAACTACAACACGGCTATCAATAAATATAAACAAGCAATAAAATTAGATCCTGCCTCCATGGATGCAAAGTTGGGCGTTACCTTACCCCTGCTGGCGCAAAAACGCTGGCGCCAGGTTAAAAAATATACGCTGCAGGTACTCCAGCAATCTCACTGGAATTATACGGCACATCTTCGTCTAATGATGGCAGAGCAGGGAATGCGTAGCTGGGATGATCTTATTACCCATGCTAAACAACTGGCTAAAGTTTATCCGGCAGCTGCAATACCACTGGTCTATCTTGCTCGTGCATACGCCTGGAAAGGAAAGGTGAGAAATGCAGTGACTATCTACAGAAAGGTATTAAAAAGAATACCTGATCATATTGAGGCCACTCAGTATATCGCGAAAAATAGCGGACATTGAGTTAATGTCGGAAAAAGAAAATAAAACACAAACGTATAAGATTAGTGAAGTTGCTGATACAACCGGCCTCAGTGCGGATACATTACGTTATTATGAAAAAATCGGTTTGTTAAAAAAAATTGGCCGCGC
>JALSUJ010000659.1 GCA_027071355.1 Gammaproteobacteria bacterium
TTACTTTAAGTCCTTCCTCTGGAATGCAGATCTTTTCATATACGGGCGTGAATCAATCATATACTATTCCATCAACTTGTGCTAGTTTTCTTAAAATTCAATCTTGGGGGGCGGGGTCAGGAAATTGGGCTACGGCTACTTCAGGAGCAGGAGGGTATTCGGAAGCTATTTTTGATTTAAATTCAAGTAGTCTATCTCCAGGGCAAATATTAAGTGTTATGGTAGGTCAAGGAGGTGTTATTAAAGGACCTAATCTAGCGACTCCTAATAATTATGGATTTGGAGGTGGCGCAAAATCACTGGGTAGTACTGGTTCTGGAGGTGGAGGTGGTTTGTCGGGTGTATTTTTAGGTTCAGCTCCAATACTTGTTTCAGATGTCTCAAGAGTTATTTTAATAGCTGGAGGAGGTGGAGGAACTGGTGAAGATGACTGCTTTTCGATTAATTTCCGACTTCATGGAGGTTCTGGAAATGATAATGTAAATGGAGGAGGAATGACTAGTTTTCAAGGTTACGATGGTAACTCAGGGAGTGGATGTGGAAGTGGTGGATATGGAGGTGGAGGTGGAGGATATTTAGGAGGGTCTTCTCAAAATAGAAGCGGAGGAACAGGAGCCGTTTTTGGAGGTAATGGAGGCTCTAGTTTTGTTGAAGCTAGTGCTACATCAAATTCTATTTTATTTACACCTGAATTTTCAGGGGTTCCACCAAATATTACTGATGTGAACTATGTCACAGGAGTGGGAACTGGTAGCGGATTTGGAAATGGAGGAAATGGATTGGTTATAATTTCTTATTATTAAAACTATGAAAAAAACAATAACAACATTAGCAATATTTACTTCTTTAGGTTTATATGCTCAAGACAACGTAGGAGTAGGAACGTTAACACCTAATTCTCAAGCAATATTAGAAATAAAATCGGACGATAAAGGGGTTCTAATCTCTCGTTTAACGACTGTTTCTAGAAATACTTTAGGAACGTCATTGACAGCTGCTGAAGATGGGATGCTAGTTTACGATAAAGATTTAACAGCTTTTTACTATTGGGATGGACCAAATTTACAATGGACGCAAGTAGGCGGAGGAACAAATACCGATAATCAAACGCTAACGTTAACTGGGAATACACTTTCTATAAGTGGAGGTAATAACGTTACGCTAACTGACAATGTGGATGATGCCGATAACGATCCAACGAACGAAATAGAACTTCCCGCAACAGCAGTTACAGGACAGGTCTTATCTTGGGATGGTACAAATTGGGTCGCTCAAAATTCAGTATCAGGGGCAGATAATTGGG
>JALSUJ010000660.1 GCA_027071355.1 Gammaproteobacteria bacterium
CTAAGCCTGCGAGCCTTTGCCGGTTCACAGATGTTTCTGGAAGATGCATTAGAGGGACGTGACTGGTTCAGTTACCCTTTACACATACCCGGTGGAAAACAGGGGCTGATTGAATTACTCAAATCAACGGTGACACTGGGCGATGGCGTGGCGCGCGATACGCTGGCGCGTATGCTGGCAGAGGGTGAAAATGCCTGGCTAAAACATCCACCACCTGATGGTAATGCCGGGCAGGATATTCTTAGTCAATGGAACGAACTGCTTGAGCTTATCAAGCTTGAAAATTCACAGGCGCTAGAGCCGATCCGCCTGCCCCCCGACGAAGACACCTATCATCCACTGGTACGCTCCTGTGCCACCATGGCTCGCTATGCCATATTGCTGACGGTAAAACGATTAATTGCCAGTGGTGAGAGTGATGGCGTGGTGCTGGATAAATTACCCGAACCCTTACTTGGCAACCCGGAAGCCTGGATGAAAACCCTGGCTCACACCAGCCTGAGAGGAATGTTTCTGCGCGCACCACTGGCAATGCGCTACGTGATGCAACACCCCGAATCAGTGCCAACGGATATTCCGGCTGAACTTGATGCCGCCGGCCTGCTTCAAAGGCGCAACGGCAAACGTTACCGGATTCATTACACTCACAAGGGTATGACGCCTTATGGCCGTGCATTTTTTATCTAGGAAACCTCTGAATAATTCATGAACTCACATTTCGCATCTCAATTCCCCTGCTTCTGCGTTGCGAATCTTCGCAATAGCCTGCTATTACGTGCGATTCGTCGCCTTGAATCAGGGAGCATTGAGATACAAACTGTTTCGTCCAGAATTAATCAGAGGTTCCCTAGGACTCCCCTGTGCTTTCTGGTTTCCCTATGTCATTTATAAGCTGGTTAACAGACAGGATTATCCTTCAGCCAACACAGCATCGTCTCCCTGTTCGGCAAAAAAAATCACTGCTGTTTTCACACGACAATGGCCAACTGGAAATATGGGTACACCGTGTCGGCTCGGATATACAGAAATCACCAGACCTGTACCTGCTGGAATTTCCCGGCACAGCCAGTCGCGCCGAAGACACCACTGATTTTGTCGAGCATTGCTGGTCGCAGCAGTGCATTGAAATCTGGGCCGTCAACCCACCCGGTTACGGCAACAGCAGCGGCACGGCCAGCCTGAAAAAACTACCGGCAATGGCCAAACGGGCACTGAAGGAAATTCGAAAGGCAGCAGGAAATACGCCCGTTATTGCGGCCGGCGGCAGTCTTGGCAGTGTAAGCGCACTTTACCTGGCCGCATACTTCAGGGTTGAAGGTGTGATGGTACAAAATCCACCGGCCCTGCGTGAAGTAATTCTGGCACAATCGGGCTGGTGGCACTTTAAATGGCTGACTCGCCGAATCGCTGCACAGGTGCCGCGCGAACTGGATAGCCTTGCCAATGCCCGGCGGGCAACAGCGCCCGCTGTTTTTGTTACAGCACAGCAGGATCGCATTGTCCCCTCCCCCATTCAGCATCATATTATCGATGCCTACCATGGGCCATTAAAAGTATTTTCCATGCCGGATGCCGATCACGATACACCATTGACAGAAACAGACCTCAGGCAATTGCGTCATCTTACTGACTGGCTGTACGAAGTGACGACTCCAGAGAAAAACCAGCCCTGAATCCGCTATCGGTTAGCTAACAGGGCTAGAGTGACAGCTCTGCTAACCGAGAAGAAACTTTTACTCAGGCCCAATGCCAGTAAGTTAATGTGGAAGCTTATAATATTAAATAATATTTCCAGCTATTTTAGATAAGCCTCCCCCTTTTCAACCGATTACTTTAGATAAGCCTCCCCCTTTTCAAAGGGGGAATGAGGGGGATTTAAAAACTTTCAGCTTTGAATCTGCTATCAATACCGTGTTTTAACTGGAACGATTTCAAATCTCCCCCAACCCCTCTTTGCTAAAGAGGGGAGCTAATACTATTGAATTTAATGTGTTTTCAACAGCTTAGCGCTTAACTTACTGGCATTGACTTGGATACTAAATATACAGCCTATATCCCATACAATTAGCATGTGATTATTGATTATAGAGAGGGATTGATTTAGGCTGCGTGTAATAATAAATATAAAAAAGCAACATACACAATAAATTAGGTATATTAGGGTAGTCGTATTTCTTATTTATTCTGCGTGTTAGTTAAACCAAGTTAGGGCAAAATAGGTGATTCAACATCACAAAGAAATATGATATGGATAGTTCAATAGAAAAAGCTATAAAGAACATTGCTAGCCATGGCGATACTGATGTATTCCCTTTTCCAATTGAAACGCTTGTATTTCATGATAATGAAGAGAAATGCAAGGCGCTGTTGAATAAGTTGCATAGTGATTTTGATTCATATCTTGCGCAATACCCTCCATCTACATTAGAAGCACTTTCTCAAGTCGGATATTCAGGATTTAGATGGGCAACGCAAATAGAACCATTTTGGAATGCTTACTACCTTTCCCTAGTTATATCCCTAGCTGAAAAAATTGAGGCATTAAGAATTCCTCAAAATCAAGAAGTCGTATTTTCATATAGGTATATATGGGATGAAGAAAGTAATAAGTTATTCGGCGATAGTACATGGAACGATTATAAGAAAAAAGGATTGGAGTTAAGTAAAGATCATGAATATGTAGTAGTTACAGATATAGCAGATTTCTATTCGCGAATTTACCATCATAGAATAGATAATGCTTTGAGGAGGCTTCCTGGTGTTAGTGATGCCCCCAAACGAATTATGGACCTGCTGTTTAAGTTTTCAGGTAATGTCTCTTATGGACTGCCGGTTGGGGGTCCGGCATCTAGAATACTAGCGGAACTAGCACTAAATTCTACTGACCTACATTTAAACCGAAGAGGTATTGTATTTTGTCGTTATGCAGATGATTATTGTATATTTTGCAAAGACAAATCAGAGGCATACAACATATTAGTGCTACTTTCAGAAAAGCTCCATAATGAAGGCTTAGCACTCCAGAAGAATAAAACGAAAATACTATCTTCTCAGGAATTTAGACAGGCCAGCAATCTATTAGACCCACTTGATGCTGACAACCCTTTGGCATCAGAAGAACAAAAGCTTCTTAATGTATCACTGAGGTATGATCCTTACTCTGATACTGCTGATGAAGATTATGATACCTTAAAAGAAGCAATCAATGATATTGATATACTTGGAATTCTAGGCCGGGAGGTATCAAAGTCACGTATAGACACAACCGTAACTAAACAAGCAATTAAAGCAATACATGCACTAGAAGAAAGTGCTAAATATAATGCCTTGATGACCTTGCTTGATGAAAATAATATTTTAGTTCTATCGCCCGTTTTTGTAACACTTATGCGCGCTGTAAAAGGTCTTTATGATGAGCTTACGGAGGACGGGAAAACATATATCGACCAAGCCTTAATATCGCTCTATGAAAACAAATCACACCTTTTGAGCATTGATTTGAATGTAAGTTATTTTATTCAGGCTCTCGCAAAGAAGCCGAGCCAAAGAAAAGAAGAAATACTTGTAGAAATATTCGATGCCACTTCTAAATCATTGATAAAAAAAATAGTGATTCTGGTTATGTCCGATTGGGGTTGCCACTATTGGCTTTCTGATATAAAGCAGCATTATGGAGGTTTTGCTGAGTGGGAAAAGCGATCATTTATCATCGGTTCATACGTTCTAGGAGATGAAGGAAAGCACTGGAGAAGCCATACAAAAAGCACATGGAACCCTATGGAGTTGCTAATTAGAGATTGGTTTTCAAGTCGTTATCAATCCAATAAAAGTATTCCAGTATGATATCTGAAAGACATATAGCTTCACAGTTTCATTCGCTATGGGGAGAAGCACTACCACTTCTAACCCCATCATTTGTACGATTGTTTAATGAAGCGTTTGCAGATGAACTTTCAGATCACCCCCAAAGCAAGCTCCAGAGCATACCTATTGGACCCAGTATAGAGAAACATGATCTAGTAGCAGAGCTCTCTTTTCAAATGGCGAAGGAGGCTAATAGATATGAGGTATCTGTTGAAGAACTAAAAAACAACTCGAAAATGGTAAAAAATGCATATAATAATGCGGTTCAGTTTTTAGCTCACTATAAACCTGATGATATGAGTGTATTGCTAAACAATGATGAAGTGAGTGAATCAATTTTATTAGCAAGCCAATACGAAAAATTCTTTAATGAGTTAAACCTTAGTAATATAGAATTTTCACCAAATATAGCCGGCTCTGGGTTTATGAGCAAATGTAGTGCCGATCTATCAGTTTCTGAAACATTGTATGAGGTTAAAACTGTTAGTAGGAACATTTCAGGTACTGACATACGACAGCTTTTTGTATATCTTGCGCTACAAGCAACTGCTGGTAGCCCCAAATGGACACATGCCGGTTTTTTTAACCCAAGAAGAGCGCTGCATTATAGATTCTCGATTGATCATCTTGTTTATAGAATATCAGGAGGAAAATCCACCCCTGATGTATTTAGATATATTGTAGAGTTTCTGCATAGGGAAGTTGAGTTAGATTCAATATTTTAGACAATGCATAACAAACACATACACGCGAACAAAATAAAGCCGCGCCACTTCACTCTGCATCTTTATTTTGCCAGTGATGCGAAACGTTAGATACAAGGCTAATAAAAAAATCAGATGAAAATACTAGCCATATCCGGCAGTACTCGGAAAGCATCCACAAATACGGCTTTACTCAGGGCAATGAAATCTATTGCCCCGAAGGATGTCGAGTTATCGGTTTTTCACAAGCTAAATG
>JALSUJ010000661.1 GCA_027071355.1 Gammaproteobacteria bacterium
TGTACTTCTTTTTTAGAGCCCGGCATATTGGCTTCATCACGTCGATAGGCACAGAAGACCTGCTCAGCGTTCTGACGAATAGATGTACGGGTACAGTCCATAGCAGTATCACCACCACCCAGTACCACCACATTTTTGCCTTCCATACTGATAAAGTCAGTCGCGTAGTTATAGCAGTTTTTAACATTGGAAATCAGGAAATCCAGCGCCACATGAACACCTTCCAGATCTTCTCCAGGAATACCGGCCGTCATGGACGTATAAGTACCCATGCCCATAAAGACCGCATCATACTGAGCCAGCAAATCCTGCATGACAATATCACTGCCGATGGTGGTGTTTAAAACAAATTCCACACCCATTTCTTCCAGTACCTGACGACGCTTTTTAACCACGCCTTTTTCCAGTTTAAATTCAGGAATACCAAACATCAGCAAGCCGCCGATTTCAGGATGACGATCATAGACTACGGGTTTAATACCATTACGTACCAGTACATCGGCACAGGCAAGTCCTGCCGGTCCGGCACCAATGACAGCAACTTTTTTACCGGTATCCTGCACTTCAGATAAGTCAGGACGCCAGCCCTGCTCTAAGGCAGTATCAGTAATATAACGTTCTACCGCGCCGATAGTCACCGCACCAAAGTCATTATTCAGAGTACAGGCCCCTTCACACAGTCGATCCTGCGGACATACCCGACCACAGATTTCCGGCAGCGAATTAGTACGATGAGACAGTTCAGCAGCTTCAATAATTTTGCCTTCCTGAGCCAGACGCAGCCAGTGCGGTATGTAATTGTGTACCGGGCAGCGCCATTCACAATAGGGGTTGCCGCAGTCAAGGCAGCGATCCGCCTGTTCAGAAGTTCGTTTCTGATCAAACATCTGGTATATTTCTTTATATTCCTGAACCCGCTGCTGTGAATCTTTTTTATTCGGGTCTTTTCGATCAACTTGCAAAAACTGGTATATATTACCCATAATTTTACCTTAACGTAGTAAAAGTTGATGTGGTGAGCCTGGCACACCACATCCTACAAATAGTATTTTCTATTTTCAGACAGGCTCCTAGGCCGCTTCTGTTGATAATGTTTCCAGTAAGCTTTCTATAGAGGCCGCCTTAGGCTTAACCAGCCAGAACTTACCGCTCATATCAGCAAAGTTATCTAATATATGCTGACCCCATTCACTGCCGGTTGCCTGCACAAACTCTGAAATTTTAGCCTGTAAATAATGACGATGGGCTTCCATGGTTTCATTATTGATCCGGTTAATATCGATCAATTCATGGTTATAG
>JALSUJ010000662.1 GCA_027071355.1 Gammaproteobacteria bacterium
GCTTCGATGAGGCATTAACCGGCGGCAGCACCAGCCTGAATATGCGTCTGCGTTTTGAAAGCGTGGATGACTCGGTTAATGAAAAAGCCAAAGCTGCCACCCTGCGTACCCGCCTTGGCTACAGCACCGGCGATTATAATGGCCTGAAAATCCATGGTGAATTCGAAGATGTGCGCATAGCGGCCGGCAGTGACGGCGGCAACTATGGTTTCCAGACACCGCTGGCAACCAAACACGCTTTTAACGGCTGGGCGGATAAATTTCTCTCCACACCGGCCAATGGCTTACAGGATATGATGCTAACACTCGCCGGCAACGTCGCCGGTACCAAACTCCTCGCCGTGTATCACGACTATAGCGCCGATGAAGGCGGTGCTGACTATGGCTCGGAATTAAATCTGCTGGTGGCGAAGAAATTCGGCAAACGCTATCTGCTTGGACTTAAATATGCCAGCTATACTGCGGACAGCTTCACCAACGATACCCAAAAGCTCTGGGGCTGGGGGCAGTTTAAATTCTAAAAAAGCTGATTAATCCTCCATAACATGAGTCATATTAGTAGCACCCTGAACTCATTGTCATGTGTATATATTTAGAGTATTATACACATAGGAGAATTGACTATGAGAACAAATATTGAAATTGATGACCAGCTAATGACAGATGCATTAAAAGCCACGGGTTTAAAAACAAAAAAAGAAGCAGTTGAACTTGGACTGAAGGCCTTAATAAAGCTTAAAAAACAAAGTTCAATCAGAGCCCTTAGAGGGAAACTAAAATGGGAGGGTGACCTGGACAAAATGAGGAAGAACTAATGATTATGGTTGATTCCAGTGTATGGATTGATTTTTTTAACGGCATTGAAAATACTGAAACCAATAAGCTGGATGAAATGCTTGGTCTTGAGGAGATAGCAACGGGAGACCTGATTCTTACTAAAGTACTACAGGGCTTTAGAAGTGAAAAGGATTTTAAAACCGCTAAAAATATTTTAACCTCATTAACTGTTTTTGAAATGCTTGGCGAAAAACTTGCCATTAAAAGTGCGAATAATTTCAGGAAGCTGAGAAAGAGTGGCATTACAATAAGAAAAACACCGGATGTCATTATTGCAACTTTTTGTATTGAGAATAAATTACCCTTACTATTTTCAGATAAAAACTTTATTCCTTTTGTTGATAATTTGAAGTTACGCTCTGCTTGTTAACTTTTTATACATAGCCACACCTCAGGCTGGCACCTGTATTGATCAACAAACGCTTTAAAAATGCACCATGCAGGTGCAGTTATTCACCAAG
>JALSUJ010000663.1 GCA_027071355.1 Gammaproteobacteria bacterium
AATGATGATAAAACTCTTAATGTGCATTCACATGCGCAAAGTGCTTACTTTGATGATCATAACTGGATTTTAAAAAATGTTAAACAGGTATTTTTTACTCCAAATAAAATAGTTAAAAATGAAATTAAGCTGGCTAAATGGCCAACACTTCTGGATGTTAATATAATAAATACTATTCATTCTGAACTGGAAAGTCTTCCTGCATTGGGTTTATATCATTATGCAGTCTTTCTTGATCGTAATCATTCAAGCAGTAAAAAATACTGGTTATTGTTCTGGAATAAAATATTTTCACCGCTTTCAATTACCGCAATGATATTACTAGCGGTGCCACTTGCATTTAATTCTTCACGCACAGCCAATCAGGGTGTTCGTATAATAACAAGTGTTGCTATTGGGGTGAGTTATACATTAATAAATGAGGTTGTGGGACAATTTGGATTGCTTTACAGTATACCGTCTATTATCAGTGCTGGACTGGTCACTTTTTGCTGCCTCTTTATCGCTTTTTTTCTCATTAAACGAATAGTTTAATTTCTGATCCTATCAATAAAATTCGAGTTTCGTACAAAAATGTTTAAATTTAACAGGCTTCCTAAACGCCAACTTTTTATATTTATTTTTCTAATTTTTGCTGGTCTGTGGTTTTTTGTGTCTCTTCCTGGTGATGTAAGGATTATTGACAATAATCAGGCTCAGCTTGAATTATTAACAAACTGGTCTCAGGGTAATGTAGTTGCTTTGATCAGACATACCGATCGTTGTGATCGATCTGATGATCCCTGTCTGGAAGCAGGAAAAAAAGAAGGGATAACCGTTAACGGTAAAAAAAAGGCACAAACAATAGCTCAGGGTATCGAAAAGTTATTGGCACTTAATGACATTGATATTTATAACAGTCCAGTTAAGCGTACAGTACAAACGGCCAATGTTATTTTCAAAGGTAAAAGCATTAAACAGGACTGGTTGCGAACTGATTGCAAGCATAATTTTTTAAATAAAATCATTAACCATAAACACCATGGTAAAAATATGATTTTAGTGACACATGCTACCTGTATGGCTGATATGGAACAGGCAGGGAGTCGAATAATCAAAAATAAAATAAAAAATAATCAAAGCTATGGCATTGCTTATTTTTTTATTATAAACAAAAAAGACCAGACAGCTAAAATGATAGGCTATATTAATCCAGAAGACTGGCCATTATTAAGCATAATTCAAAAGTCAGTGCTTATACCAGCATCACGGAAGCCAGCCCTAAAAAGGCAAAAAAGCCAATAACATCTGTGATTGTGGTTAGAAAAACGCCTCCAGCCAGAGCAGGATCCGCCCCCGCTTTGTCCAGTAGCAAGGGAATAACTACCCCGGAAAAAGCGGCCACCAGTAAATTAATAATAATGGCAAAACCAATAACCACTGCCAGTGTCTGACTGGAAAACCAGAAGCCGGATATTACCGCCAGTACTATAGCCCAGAGTACACCATTAATAAAACTGACTGATAATTCCTTAATCATCAGGCTGCGGTAGTTTTTATCACTTAACTGGCCTAGTGCCATGCCGCGTATTACCAGTGTCAGAGTCTGACTGCCGGCAATTCCCCCCATACTGGCGACAATAGGCATTAGTACGGCCAGTGCCACAACTTTTTCTATAGTTACCTGAAACATACCGATAACGATGGATGCCAGCAGTGCCGTCAGCAGATTAACGCCCAGCCAGACTGCCCGGCGTTTGCTGCTGGTCAGTACCGGTGCAAACATATCGTCTTCTTCACTCAGACCAGCCTGACTCATAAAGGTGTGTTCACCCTCATCACGAATAACATCAACAATGTCATCAATAGTAATACGACCGAGCAGATAACCCTGATCATTTACGACCGGTGCGGTAATTAAATCCCGGCGTTCAAATAATGCGGCGACTTCGGCTTTATCAGTAGTCGCATTAATACCATGCAGGTCGGTATTCATGACGCTGGAGACGTAGAGCTCAGGATCATTAATTAACAGATCCGAAAGGTATAATACGCCCTGATAAATGCCTTCATAATTGACTACCATCAGATTATCAGTGGTATCAGGTATTTTGCCCAGAAAGCGCAGATAGCGCATAACGGTTTCCAGGGTAATATCCGCTCGGATGGAAATGGTGTCGGTGTTCATCAGACCACCGGCGGTGTCTTCAGGATAGGACAGTACCGATTCCAGACGCTGGCGATGCTGGGATTCCATTGACTGCAGTAGAATACGGCTAACCACATCAGGCAGATCGGGTAATAGATCCGCCAGATCATCATGATCCATATCCCGGGCAGTGACCACCAGTTCGCTGGTGGGCATATCTTCAATAAACTGGGCACGGATATAATCGTTCAGATGGTTAAGGGTTTCACCCTTATGCTCAATGGCAACCAGTTTCCAGATCTTTTCCCGTTGTTCTTCATCGGGCAGCGATTCAATAAGGAAGGCAATTTCTGCCGGGTGCAGAGAATTGATCTGCTTGATGACGGTGGATTCCAGACCATTATCAATGGCATGGTAAACCGGTGTCAGTTGGGCCTGTAGCTGCTGCTGTTCTCTGGCTGGAGGCATGTCCGTTTCCGCAGCATTATTTTTCTGCTCTGTATTTTCAGATGTATTTGGCAAATTCTTATATCACTATTGAGCTTATTCCGGTTCATCAAAACGCTGATTGATCAGCATTTCCAGTGCTGAACAGGCCTGCAGCTCATCAGGCCCTTCAATAATCAGGGCAATGTCCATACCCTTGCCGGCGGCCAGCATCATAATACTCATAATACTTTTACCATTGGCAGAGCGACAGGGTGTTTTTACTTCAATACTGGATTGAAAGCTGCTGGCCAGAGTAACCAGTTTGGCTGCTGCCCGGGCATGCAGTCCCAGTTTGTTGCTTATTGTTATGGTTTTTTCAATCATACGGGTTACTATCAGATTTTGTTCCCGCTGTGTGGGCAGTTGAGTGATTCATCAATAATAAAAATGCTATCAACAGCACTGGAACAGGCTTTTTGAGCCAGTTCCGGCAAACTGAGTCGGGCATAATTCATCACTCTGACCAGCATGGGCAGGTTAATGCCAGTAACAATAATAGTGTCCTGTTCCGGTATACTATCCTGCAGACGAGTAGCAATATTACTGGGTGTGGAGCCGTAAATATCAGTCATAATCAGAATGCCATCTGGACTGGTCATCTCAGAGCAGAGCTGTTTTGCCTGTTCCAGACCCTGTTCAATATCCATATGCCTGGTTATAACCAGGTTTTTACTGAGGATTGGAGATACTCCCATCATATTGATAGCCGTATCAAGCAGACTGCGGCCGATTTCATCGTGGGTGATAAGTAAAAGTGCAACGCCCATGCAATATTAAGCCTTATTAAAAGAAATTTGTAACAGATCTGCAAAATATACCATATCAGTTGATATTAGCATGATACTCTGACATGTTCTAAATTATGCTGAATAGTTACAGAAAATTTTAATACAATTTAGAATTAGTGGAATTATATGCGGAAAGTTCTTACTTTAATAGAGTCTAGCCTGTAATAGATCCAGATTAAGCTAATTCTTTGTGCCGGGCGATAACAGATTCTCTGTAGCGGGAAAAATAGTCTGCCAGTCGTTCTACCATGTAAACGGAACGATGTTGCCCTCCAGTGCAACCGATGGCGATGGTGAGATAGTTCCTGTTATTTTCTTCAAAGCAGGGCAGCCATTTTTCTACATGATTTTTTATGTCTTCAAACATCTCTTCACAGGGCGGCTGCTGATTCAAAAAATCGGCCACCGGCAGGTCTTTGCCAGTGAGTGATCTGAGTGCTGGTTCCCAATGAGGATTGGGCAGGCAGCGCATATCAAACATCAAATCCATTTCGTCCGGCATGCCGTGTTTAAAGCCAAAAGACAAAAATTGTAATGCCATTACTGGCTGTTCTGTCAGGGAAATAATTAATTTTATTTTGTCGCGCAATTGATGGACATTGCTTGCAGAGGTATCGATTTGCTCACTGGCTTCCTGTTTAATAGAGTCCAGAACCAGACGTTCCCGTTCAATGGCTTCTTCCAGAGAAGTCTGTTCATTGGTCAGAGGGTGTTTACGGCGGGTCTCACTAAAGCGCTTTAATAGGATACTGGTCTGGGCATGCAGATATAACACATTGCATTCAATACCGCTGTCTTCGATTTTTTTTATAATATCGGAAAAATCTGCAAAGTCACTACCCAGTGTCCGGGCATCAATGCCAATGGCAATACGGTCAATATAGAGCCGGTTTTTCAGACTTTTTTCCACCAGTTCAGGCAGCAGTTCAAGCGGCAGATTATCAATACAGTAATAGTCCATATCTTCCAGCACCTGCAGGGCAATGGTTTTACCTGAACCTGAAAGGCCGCTGACAATCTGAAGTTTCATGTACTGTATCCGTGCTGGTGTTTTGTCTGCTTAAACTGTAAAACAGCGGTATGGACTAAGAGCGCCATATTTCTACCCTGATAACGGTAAATTCTCTGTCCCGCTATTCGCAGGGACTGATACTGCCATTGCAGATATTGTATCTGGCTATTAGTGGGATGATAGTCCTCTGCAGAGGCTATTTCAATAATAAAGTCTATCGTCTGGCTCTTAATGACAGCCTGCTGGCCGAATAAATCAGTAATATTAATAATACCCAGGTCACGGATATGCATCTGACCTTCAAAGCCTGCCGGGCAATGAGCTGTTAGAGTGCCAGAAACTTCGCTCTGTATCTGTGGTGCATCATCACAGATCAGTCGGGCACCATTATGAATAAGC
>JALSUJ010000664.1 GCA_027071355.1 Gammaproteobacteria bacterium
GATTGTGGTTAAGGCGGAGTTTCTGCAGCAGGAAATTATTGGCGCTTATGAGCAATATGATTTTCATCAGGTGTATCAGAAAGTACACAACTTCTGCGCTATGGATCTGGGAGCCTTTTATCTGGATGTTATTAAAGATCGTCAGTACACCACGCAGGTTGACAGTATTGCCCGCCGCTCTGCACAGACTGCCCTGTATCATATTGTGGAGGCCATGACCCGCTGGATTGCACCTATTCTCAGTTTTACAGCGGAAGAATTATGGGGCTTTATTCCCGGTGAACGGGATGAATCGGTGTTCTTTGACAGCTGGTATGCTTTCCCGCCTGAGGTTGAAGATGAAATGGATGATGCCTACTGGCAGAAAGTCCTGGCAGTACGGGTAGCCTGCAGTAAAGAGATGGAAAAATTACGGGTGGATAAAACCATCGGTTCTTCTCTGGATGCTGAAGTAGATTTATATTGTGATGATGAATTATGGGCGTTGCTGGAAAAACTGCAGGATGAATTACGCTTTGTGCTGATCACATCCTATGCCCGGCTGCATAAATTATCAGACCGGCCCGCTGATGCGGTGGATGCAGAGGATGTCAATGGACTGGCAATACAGGTTAAAGCATCAGAACATAGTAAGTGTGTACGCTGCTGGCATCATCGTGAGGATGTTGGTAGTGATAGTGAGCATCCGGAACTCTGTGGCCGCTGTATAGCAAACGTCAGTGGTCAGGGAGAAGTCCGACATTATGCCTGATAAAGGTTCTGCAGGCAGTGGGCTTAAATGGCTCTGGTTAAGTGCGGTTATAATTATACTGGATCTGGCTACTAAGGCTGCCGCCAGCCAGGCGTTTAAGCTGTACGAAAAAATGCCTCTGATACCCGGCTGGTTTAACCTGACTCTGGCGCATAATAATGGTGCTGCATTCAGTTTTCTGGCCAGTGAATCCGGCTGGCAACGCTGGTTTTTTGCTCTGGTAGCAATAATAATAAGCAGTATTATTATTTTCTGGCTGAAAAAAACACCCAGCAATGAACGCTGGCTGGCCATAGCCCTGGCATTAATCCTCGGAGGCGCACTAGGCAACCTGTGGGATCGGCTGACCCTGGGCTATGTGGTGGATTTTCTGGATTTCTACTATCAGAGCGGCGCCAGAGAGCTTCACTGGCCAGCCTTTAATATCGCCGATTCCGCAATCAGTATTGGTGCCGTGATGATGGTCATTGATGCGTTTCGGAATAAAAGCGCTGAGCGTTGAGCGTTCAGCGCTGAGAAAGAGCCAAAGCAAGCAATCCCTGAACTTGCTCATGGCTTCTGCATATGCTTTTTCTTAACGCTGCTCTTTTAAAGGATCTTAAATGAACAAAACTCCCCCTTTCAAGGTCAAGGTACAGCCCGACAGTACCGTAAGTCTGCATTTTAGTCTGACGCTGGCGGATGGTACGCCGGTTGATGGAACTAATGATGGTGAACCCATGAGTCTGACTCTGGGTGACGGCACTATGCTGCCGGCGTTTGAAGAGGTTATTATTGGTCTGGCTGCGGGTGAGAAACAGCAGGTCAGTCTGGAGCCCAGAGATACTTTTGGTTTTCCTGATGAAGACAATAAACACTGGATGGATAAAGCTGAATTTAACAGGGACATTGAGCTGGAAGAAGGGCTGTTAATAGAATTCAGTACTCCGGCCGGTGATCATGTGCCTGGTATTGTACTGGAAATACAGCCGGATAAGGTGTTAATTGATTTTAATCACCCTCTGGCGGGACATGAAGTTATTTTTTCAGTGGAAGTGCTTGAGATAGATGCAGGTTGACATCCTCCCCTCCCTAAAAAAGGGGGTTCCTGTTAGTCATTCAGACTAATACAGGCTCCTAGGGAATGTATCTTCTGTATAAGCTGAAAGAACGGCGACAGGTTTACCCGCTTTACCAATAAGAATCGGTTCATTGGTTTCCTGTATGACTTTAATCAGATAAGACAAACTGGCTTTTGCTTCAGATATATTTTTTATCTGCATAATCGCTACCTCAGTATTGCTGTAAAGAAAAACATTATAACAAGTCTAGTCTGGTCTTTTTGTCAATTGAGGTGTTTTTAAATTAAAATAAAAAATGGCGTTAAAAATTTTAACGCCATTTTTATTGAGCACTACATTTTTAAAAATTCCATTTTAAGATTATCAACCGATCTTCCCTGAGTGGTTTATTAATAGTCCCATGCAGTGTCTATCCATACTCTGAATCAGATATGTTCCATCATTCCTGTTCCAGTGGTAAATAGTATAAAATGCACTCTGAAAGAAAAATATCAGAACAACAACCATGACAGTGTAAGAAAGCGCCTGTTATGACTGTCAGGTTTTACCTACAAATTTCTGATATAAACTATCTTAACGCTTAACGCTTAACGCTTAACGCTTAACGCTTAACGCTTCAAAACCTAAAGGATAAAACATGCAATTAAAACTAGCCAACCCCCGAGGTTTTTGTGCCGGAGTTGATCGAGCTATTGAAATTGTAGAACGGGCGCTGACGTTGTTTGGTTCGCCTATTTATGTTCGTCATGAGGTAGTTCATAACCGGGCAGTGGTTGAATCGCTTAAAAAACGTGGTGCAGTTTTTGTAGAGGAACTGTCCGATGTGCCGGATGGCCGTATAGTTATTTTTAGCGCCCATGGAGTTTCTAAAGCCGTTAAGCAGGAAGCTGATAATCGTGATGTTAAGGTGTTTGATGCCACCTGTCCCTTAGTGACTAAAGTTCATCTGGAAGTGACCCGTTATAGTAAAGAAGGCAAGGAATGTATTTTAATCGGCCATGCCGGGCATCCTGAAGTAGAAGGCACTATGGGGCAATATGATGATGACAGGGGTGGCGCTATTTATCTGGTAGAGACACCGGAAGATGTTGCAACATTACAGATAAACAACCCTGAACAGCTCTCTTATGTCAGCCAGACGACCTTATCTATGGATGATACGGCAGATGTCATTGATGCACTTAAAAGCCGCTTCCCTAAAATTACAGGTCCCAGGAAAAATGATATCTGTTATGCCACCCAAAGTCGTCAGGATGCGGTTAAAACACTGGCACAAAACAGTGAGCTGGTACTGGTGGTAGGCTCACCCAATAGTTCTAATTCCAACCGCCTGAGAGAAGTGGCTGAACGGCAGGGTGCTAAGGCATATCTTATTGATTGTGCAGATGAAATTCAACCTCAGTGGCTGGAAAACTGTGAGCAGGTCGGGGTAACTGCCGGAGCTTCCGCTCCGGAATATCTGGTGGAAGAAGTGGTTGTTTTTCTGCAGAAACTGGGGGTGGATATTAGCAATATAGAAATTGGTGAAAAAGAAGATGTGGTGTTTTCCTTACCTAAAGAACTAAAACTATCAAGCTGAAAAATGTTAACAAAATCACAGGATTTAATTGAAAATTACCGTTTATCTGTAGATAAACTACACTAATCGTATTGGGTGTGACATTTTGAATAAACAGGTTTATAAAGTAACTATGAAAAAATTAAAAGGTTTCACATTAGTAGAATTGATGATTACTCTGATTGTACTGGGTATCTTGCTTGGTCTTGCTGTGCCTAGTTTTATGAATCTTTATAATCGCAATAAACTGACCACCTCTGTTAATAAAATTGTGGCTACGGTTAATGCCGCTCGTATTGCAGCCGTCAAACGTAATTCTACAGTAGCTTTTTGTCAACCCACTACAACAATGACATCGCTCAATACTGCCTGCAGTGCTTCTACCTCCTGGACTCAATGGGGAGTTGTTGGGCGGGAAAGTGATGGTTCAGCCAGTATTCTGGCAAATTCATCACTTGATGGTGCTAACATATCTGTGCAAAGTGCTACACGACTTGATTTTGGAGCTGATGGTATTGGCTCGGCATCAGGTAGTACCATACCATATTCTGGTATTGTTGCAGATGTTTATACTAACAGCCTTAGTACTGATAATCATCGTTGTGTTGCAATGGTGGGCGGTTCATCAGTGCGAATTTATAAAAGAACGGGTAATTGTCCATGAAACCTGAATATAATATTTTTAAATTTAAACAGGCACAAAATAAACAAACAGGTTTTGGTATGTTAGAAGTTCTTATAGCCTTGTTAGTGCTATCCATTGGCTTGTTAGGTATTGCTGCTTTGCAAATTGTTTCTTTAAAAAACAACCATAGTTCAATGTCCCGTTCATTAAGCACTATATCGGCTTATTCCATTCTTGATGCCATGAGGGCGGACAGAACCAGTGCTTTGGCGGGTAACTACGATTTTTCTATGCCTGGAACAATTTCTGTCGCTACTTGTAAAAAAACGGGCACAACTTTAAAGGATGTACAGATTAACGACTGGCTACAGGAAATACAGAACAATTTTGGTACTACTGCCTGCGGTTCTATTGACTGTACTTCAACACCTAATACCTGCGAAATTAAAGTCCAGTTTGATGATAGCCGTGGTACCCAAGGGTTAAGTAACCAAACTATAACAACAAAAGTTGTATTATGATGCCATTAAAAAAAACAAAATTATCCAACAGTCAGGGTTTTACTTTAGTAGAGCTGATGATTTCAATTGTGCTGGGCGCTATTATAACGGCCGGTCTTATCAGTGTCTTTTTGTCTAACCAGCAATCCTATCGAACCAGTCAGGGACTCAGTGAAGTACAGGAAGGTACCCGCACAGCATTTGAATTAATTGCAAGGGATATTCGTACCGCTGGTCTGACCGGGTGTGTTAATAATAATCGAGTGGCTAATGTTTTAAATAACAGTTCAACGGTTTGGTGGGTAAACTGGGGCAACCCAGTGATAGGTTATGACAATGGTGTGACAGATCCAGCCGTTACAACGGGTACTTCAACTGGAAATCGTCTGGCAGGTACTGACAGTATTGCTATTTTAAGTACTGAAGGAACTGGTTTAAGTGTTCAAAGCCATGTTCCTGCATCAGCACAATTCCAACTCAATGAAACGACTTCAGATTTACAGTCTGGTGATATTCTTGTGGTTTGTGATCCCGATCATGCTGCAATACTGCAGATAACCAATTATAACAATAGTACTGTGACTCTTGTACACAATACGGGAACAGGTTCTCCCGGTAATTGCTCTAAAGGCTTGGGGTTTCCCACAGATTGTTCTTCAGTTAACGGAAATCCATATCAATATGGTTCTAATTCTCAGATTGCCAAGGTTAACGGTGTTGACTGGTATATTGGTGTTAATGCTCAGGGCGGAAGTTCACTCTTTAGAACTTCTCTTGTTACCAACTCCGGAACGGTTACCGTATCAACTATTAGTAATGAAATGATACGTAACGTCACTAATATGCAGATTACTTATCTGGAAAGTGGCAGCAGTACCTTTGTTATTGCAGCCTCGGTTGCTAACTGGGCAAATGTGACTGCAGTCAGGGTGGTTTTAACCCTGGTGAGTGAAAATAATGTTACGGTCAATAAGACACCATTAACTCGAACCATCAAATCAACCACAACCATAAGAAATCGGGTGGATTAATATGTTTTTTTCTGACAATTATATCAAGTATCAAGGCCAGGTAAGATATCAGCACCGACGTCAAAAAGGTGTGGTTCTGGCTGTATCTTTATTATTGTTGTTAGTGGTAACCCTTGTTGGTCTGGCTGCTATTTCAGGTACCACGATGCAGGAGAAAATGGCGGGTAATATGTATGATCGTGAAATAGCTTTTCAATCAGCAGAAGCTGCTCTGCGTGTTGCAGAAAGTCAGCTTGGATTGTCCTCTGCCACTATTTACCGTGACTGTTCACTGGTAACCTGTGAAGCGGTACCACCTTCAGGAGCAACCTGGCAGACAATTTCAAGCAGCAATTATAATTCTGGAGGTCTGGCCGCTGGCCAGCCTCAATATATTGTTGAAGATATGGGAGATTGGGTGGATTACGAAAGTTCAACCGGGTTTGGACAAAGTGCCAATGCCAATCAGTATGGTGCACAGGGGGTTGTGAGTACAGTACCCTTTTATCGAGTAACCGCACGCAGCCACAATCCTGCCAGTGCCAGCAATCGTTCAGTAGTGACATTGCAAACATGGGTCAAAATGTAGGGCGAAGGGAGAGTATATTATGAAACAGCCATTATTTTTAACAATAAAACCGAATGTTTTAATCAGCTCGGGGCATTTATTGACCGGGGTGATTGCATTATTATTTATTATTTTTATGCATAATGTTTATGCGACTGTAAATATTACACCGGAACCCTTAACCGTACAGGAACCGCTGGAACCCAATATTTTATTTGTGCTGGATGATTCTGGCTCAATGACCTGGGAGTATATGCCTGATTCAGGTTTTGATCATACTCCAAATGATAGTGGTGAATATGACCAGTATAGAAACAGTGATACCAATCTGATTTATTATGATCCAAATACTACTTATGACCCACCACCTAAAGCCGATGGTACTTTCTGGACAAATGCCAGTTATCCTAATGCACAGCGAAATGGTTTCTGTGTAGGTAGTTGTAGTACGGCCAATATTTTTAATGGTGGAGCTTCCGGGTATTATGATAATGTGTTTTACAGTACGTGGGGTAGTAACACTTATGCTGATGATCCTGATGGTGATCATATCGATGTTTTTGTTTATACCACAAAATCAGGAAACACCTTTACACAACATTATATTGCTCAAAATTGTACAGGGTCTAATACCACAAATTCATTAGCTAATTGTGATGACAGCGCAGCGGCACAGCAAAATGTAGCCAACTGGTTTTCTTATTACCGTAAACGTGAATTGTTAGCAAAAAGTGCGGCTATGACGGCATTTATTAATCTGAATCCGGATTATCGTTTCGGTTATGGTGAATTAAATGGTACTGAGAGGATGAAAAATCCTGCCTCATCGAATAATAAAATGGCTGTTTATGGTGATGGTAGTACAAGTACACGAAAAAAAGCCTTTTATGACTGGTTGGCAGCCAATACCAGTGGTGGTGGAACGCCTTTGCAAAGAGCTTTACTTTATGCAGGTAAATATTTTTCAACCGATCATCCCTGGTTAACGGATCTGGATGATACGAGTAGTGATAAATATGCCTGTCGTCAGTCATTTACCATTATTACTTCTGATGGTTTCTGGAACAGTTATTCAGCCAATATAGCTTCTGCAGATCGTGATCAAACAAATGGTCCTACTGTTACCGGTCCTAATAGTATTTCGTATACCTACTCTGCTGTTGCCCCTTATGTAATGACTACCGCAAATAATAATAACCTGGCTGATATTGCCATGAAGTACTGGAAAAATGATTTGCGTCCACTAATTAGTAATGAAGTGCCAACTAGTACCGAAGATCCGGCTTTCTGGCAGCATATGGTGACATTTTCTATAGGGCTTGGTTTAACGCCGGTTAATATTTCACCTGCAAATACTACAGTCGATCAGATCTTTGGCTGGGCAAATGGAACCGATCCTGCTATTAGTGGATTCTCCTGGCCTACCCCTTCATCCAGCAGTATTAATAATGTGGCAGATATGGCTCATGCAGCACTAAATGGTCATGGTGGTTTCTTTTCAGCTAAAAATCCACAGGAATTTAGAGATGCAATTAATGCTGCTTTAGACAGAGCTGCAGAACGTGTGGGTTCTGCAGCGAGTCTGGCAGCCAACTCAACCAAACTGGATACCGGAGTGTTTACCTATCAGGCAAATTATTTTACTGGAAAATGGAAAGGTGATTTAAAGGCTTATGCGGTAGATGCAACAAGCGGAGCCATAGCTTTAAGTCCTAGCTGGAGTGCAGAAACTCAATTACCTGCCTATGCTTCCAGAAATTTAAAAGCTTATAATCCGGATGGTAGCAACTATAATCAACAATTTGTTAATTTCAATGATCCTGCTAATTTAAGTAGTTCTCAACAAACGGCCTTGGGGGCAACCAGCAGTGATCGCCAGAATTTAATCAACTTTATGCGCGGCGATAACTCCCAGGAAGAAACAAATGGTGGACCATACCGTACCCGAGAAAGTATTCTGGGAGACATTGTTGATTCTCAACCTGTTTATGTAGGCAAACCATCCCCGAATCTATATTCCAGTAAATCTTTTACTGGACAAAGTAGTTATTTTACCTTTGCAAGTTCAGGGACTGCAGTAACAAGACCCCCCATTCTTTATGTTGCCGGTAATGATGGTTATTTACATGGTTTTAATGCAACAACGGGGGTAGAAGTTTTTGGCTATATGCCGGCTGCGGTTATATTAAATGGTTTCAGCAGTATTTCCGATCCGGATTATGGTGTTGTTTCTGGTAGTATTAATGTACCTCATAAATACTATAACGATGGGGAGTTAACTGTTGCGGATGTTTATTTCAGTGGCGGCGGTGGTTCCTGGAAAACAGTCCTGGTGGGCACAACCGGTCGTGGAGAGTCAAAATCTGTGTATGCACTGGATATTACAGATCCTGCAGATATTAAGTTTTTATGGGAAAGATACGCTACGGATGGTAAAGCCAATAGTAATTATATTGGCCAGATGACCGGTAAACCCATTATTGCTCAAACAGACGATGGTGTCTGGAGTGTTGTTATGGGTAATGGTTACAATAGTACATTGGATAAAGCCGCCTTATTACAATTTAATATTAATGGTGGTGATTTAACGATACATACCGCAGGAACCTCAACAAGCAATGGCCTTGCAGCTCCGGCTTTACTGGATTTTGATAATGATGGTATTCAGGACTATGCGGCTGCAGGTGATTTGAATGGTAAAGTCTGGACGTTTTCTGAATTGGACAGTGCAACGCCTGTATCGGCTGGTACGGGTAATAATATTTTTACAGCAACAGACAGTTCAGGAAATGCCCAACCCATAACAGCAGGTCTGTTATCAGGTATTGATCCGTCAACAGGTGATGTCTGGTTGTTTTTTGGTACGGGGAAATATTTACATAAAAATGATCTCCTGGATCTGTCTGAACAGACCTGGTACGGGATTATTGTGAGTTCCAGTGATGCATCATTAGTGACTAATTTAACCTCTAATGGTCGAAGTGCTCTTAAGCAACGAGATATTGAGTTAGAAATAGCTGCTACCAGTAGTAATCTGGCAGCTCGCGGTTTTTCAAGAGGTACTGTAAATGATATGACCGGTAAATCTGGCTGGTATATGGACTTAACAACGCCCATATCTGCTAATGTTCCTGAAGGTGAGAGAATGACCACACCTAATCAGTTTCAGGGTACTGCTTTAATTGGTACTTCACGTATCCCGGAAGCAGTTGATGCCTGTAACACCACCGGTAGAGGTTGGGTCATGGCACTGGATCCTTTTACTGGTACCAATATGGAAAATGCATTTTTTGATTTTAATAATGATGGTATTGTGGATTCCAATGATACCATAACTGATGGTAATGGTAATTCTTATCCAGTGAGTGGTATTGGTTTTGAATCATTACCTAATAATCCTATTTTTGTAGGGAATAAAATGTTAATAAACTTTGATGACGGTACTAATGCGACCATTAATACTTCTGGCGGCGGCGGCTCTGCCACCAGAGAATCATGGCGTGAGTTGATTAACTAATTATAGGAAAAAAATATGCGTATGTATAAATGCAGAGGCTATAAGGATAAGGCAGTGAATGGTGGTTTTTCATTAATTGAACTGATGGTTGTGGTTGCTATTGTTGGTATTATTGCGGTTATAGCTGTTCCAGCCTATCAGAACAATATTGTCAAAACCAAACGCAAAGCTGCAGAAGCCTGTTTGTCACAATTCGCTGTTTATATGGAACGTTATTACACTTCCAATCTGAAATATGATCAGGATCCATCGGGAAATGCAAATACTAAACCAACACTAAATTGTGAAACGGATAGTCATTTAAATACAGCTTACACTTTTTCCATTCCTGCTATGGCGGCTTCTGCTTATACTGTAAAGGCAACTCCTGTTGGCACTCAGGCCAGTAGAGATAGCGGTTGCGGGAATCTGACATTAAATGAGTCAGGGATAAGGAGTGTTAGTGGAAGTAATAGTGTAGACAGCTGTTGGTAATGGGTAAACAATCAGTAATGAAGACTGCGGTATTAATTATCGGTGCCGGCATTATCGGCATGCTGACTGCTCGTCTGTTAAAGCAGGCGGGTGTTGCGGTTATCATTATTGAACAGGGCTATGCCGGTAAGGAGTCCTCCTGGGCCGGTGGCGGTATTATTTCCCCGCTATACCCCTGGCGTTATTCTGATGCCGTGACCCGGCTGGCTTTATGGGGACAGAAGCATTATCCCGCTATTTTAGAAGATATTCATGCTAACTCAGGTATTGATCCTGAATATATTCAAAGTGGTTTACTCTATCTTGATATCGGCGATGAACTGGAGCAGGCGATTCAGTGGGAGCAACAGTTTGGTTATGATTTTAAGTGTTTTTCAGGTGAGGATTTAAAAACCATTGAAGCGGGGCTGGATTATAGTCATGGTGAACGGCAGGGCTGGTTTACCGGTTCTATTGGACAGGTACGTAATCCCAGACTGGTTAAAGCACTAAGAGAAGACCTGTTAAAGCTCGGAGTGACTATTGAGCAACAGACTCAGGCACAGGCTTTTATCTCAGAACAGGGACAAGTTAAGGGAGTTGTTACCGATAAGGGTAATTTTTATGCCGATAAAGTGGTTCTGGCCGGTGGTGCCTGGAGCGCCCGTTTACTGGAAAAATGGCTTAAAACCCCAAAAATTGCACCGGTTAAGGGGCAGATGATAGTTTTTAAAGCAGAGCCTGGAATAGTTTCCCGCATTGTTTTAAGCAAGGGCCGTTATCTGATCCCGCGTAAAGATGGGCGAGTGGTGGTTGGCAGTACAGTGGAATTTAAGGATTTTGACAAAACAACCACTGAGTCAGTGCTGCAGGAATTAGTGCAGGAAGCTCATCGTATAATTCCGGCTCTGGCCAACTATCCGGTAGAAAAACAATGGGCCGGCCTGCGTCCAGGTTCCATTGATGGCGTCCCCTATATTGGTGAACATCCGGAACTTAAAAATCTGTATTTAAATGCGGGTCATTTTAGAAACGGCGTAGTGATAGGACTGGCATCCTGTCAGTTACTGGTAAATCAGTTATTAGCACAAGAACCCATAGTGGACCCGGCTCCCTATGCTTTGACCGAAGAACGCCTGGTGGAAGATAGCCGGAAAATTGATTTAAGTACCACGATATAATACAAGGCTATTTTAAAGTGCGGTTTAAAAAAGTCATATAACCGATATAAATACAGCCATTTAGTATTTTATTTTTCAAAACGTAGTGAAAAGTCTATTGCTTTTACATGTTTAGTAATAGCCCCGGTAGAAATAAAGTCAATCGACAGTTGGCCTAATTCTTTCAACCGTTGCATAGTAATATTACCCGATACTTCAAGCAGTGTACGACCATGATTAAGCTCAATAGCCTGCTCCAACTGGGTATTGTCCATATTATCCAGCAATAAAATATCGGCCCCGGCATTAAGCGCTTCCGTTACTTCTTCCAGTGTTTCCACTTCCACTTCAATTTTCAGCGTGTGGGGAATACTATTGCGGGCATTCGCTACGGCATGCGTAATGGAACCTGCCGCCATAATATGATTTTCTTTAATCAGTACCCCGTCAAATAAACCGTGACGGTGGTTATAGGCACCACCACATTTTACGGCGTACTTCTGTGCCTCTCTGAGTCCGGGAATGGTTTTACGGGTATCCAGCAATTTAACAGAGGTATTGCCTAGTTGTCTGACATATTGTTGTGTGGACGTGGCAGTACCGGATAGCGTCTGCAGAAAATTCATGGCGCTGCGTTCACCGGTCAGAATCTGACGGGCATTGCCGCTAATGCTGCAAACTTTCTGATTATTTTCCAGGCTGTCTCCATCATGACAGTACCAGTTTATCTCAATGTTTTTATCCAGCTGCTGAAAAACTTCAGTAAACCAGTCTATACCACATAAAATGGCAGTTTCACGAGAAATTAAATGAGCAGTTGAATGATTATTCTCAGGAATTAAGCCGGCTGTTAAATCACCGCAAGCAATGTCTTCGGCCAGCGCCTGAGCAACCTGAGATTGAATAATAGCATAGGGTATTGAGGGCATTATAATTAGTCGTTAGTCGTTAGTCGTAAGTTATAAGTTACTTCTATGGCATAGGGTATTATAATTGCTTAAAGATAACAATAACTCAAAAAGGCAGACTTAATGCAGTGGTTTACTTCGATATTAAATGACATAAATAGTGTGGTCTGGGGTAAACCCATGTTGTTTATGATTTTTGGTACTGGCCTTTATTTAATGCTGGGACTGAGGTTTATGCCTTTACTCAATCTCAGTAAGGGCTTTAAATTATTATGGCAGGGACGTAAAGCAGAGAATAAGGAAGGGGAAATTTCACCCTTTAATGCCTTGATGACGTCACTTTCAGCAACGATTGGTACGGGCAATATCACAGGAGTGGCAACCGCTATTTTTATCGGCGGACCGGGAGCCCTGTTCTGGATGTGGGTGACGGCATTAATTGGTATGGCGACCAAATATGCGGAGGCAGTTTGCGCCGTGCATTATCGGGAAGTGGATGAGCAGGGCAGTTATCTGGGCGGTCCCATGTACTATATTAAAAATGGTCTGGGTAAAAACTGGTTATGGCTGGGGTTTCTATTTGCACTATTCGGTGCACTGGCTTCATTTGGTATTGGTAATACTGTACAGGCTAATTCGGTGGCTCATGCTATGCAAACCCAGTTTAATATTCCTGCCTGGGTAACAGGGCTGGTGCTTCTGGTACTGACCGGTGCTGTGGTGTTAGGGGGTATAAAACGTATTGCACAGGTTGCCGGTAAGCTGGTACCGATAATGGCGGTGGCTTATTTTGTGGCAGGTCTGGTGGTTATTATCAGTTATTTTTCAGAACTGCCGGCGGCATTTGCATTAATTATTAACAGTGCCTTTAATCCGGTAGCAGCAACCGGTGGTTTTGCCGGGGCCAGTATTATTATGGCTATTCAATGGGGTGTGGCGCGAGGCATTTTTTCTAATGAAGCCGGTTTAGGCAGTGCACCCATCGCCCATGCAGCGGCTAAAACCAGTGACCCGGTCCATCAGGGCAAAATAGCCATGCTGGGCACCTTTATTGATACCATTATTGTCTGCAGTATTACCGGCCTGGCAATTGTGTTAACTGGGGTCTGGACTACCGGTGTTAAAGGTGCGGCTTTAACCATGGCGGCATTTGATCAGGCGCTGCCTGAAACCGGAGGTATGATTGTCAGTATGGCACAGGCGGTATTTGCCTTTACCACTATTCTTGGCTGGAGTGTCTATGGTGAGCGTTGTGTGGAATATTTATTGGGTATTCGCTCAGTGATGATATTTAGAGTGCTATGGATTATCGCTGTCCCCATTGGTGCCATGGGGGAACTTAATTTTATCTGGTTATTAGCCGATACCCTAAATGCCCTGATGGCCCTGCCCAACTTAATTGCCTTACTATTACTCAGCCCGGTAATCTTCAAACTAAGCAGGAATTCCCTGCAAACACAAACCAGAAGGTAATTAATGAGTATAATTTACCGTATCAGCTTATAGCTAACTTACCGTAAAATAACATAAAATCCTTGTAACTACTCAGCGTATTCATCTTTTGCACCATTTCGGCGTTATTTTCGTACTCAAATGGTCACGTATTGATATACGCTCACATTTTCCGTGCGAAAATGCCTTGAACTGGCACAAAATCTAAACATGCTGAGTAGTTACAAATTCTTAACGCTTAACGCTTAACGCTACAAATACTGTCGAACCGTCAGTTCATTACCCCGCTGGGTGAATTCCAGCTGTTTTAATACCGACATACCCAGTAATACTTCATCCAGATTGGGAGTGATAATGGCTTTGATATTATTCAGCTGGATCCGGCCAATATCCAGTTCATCGATGTTAGTCTGATAGCCGATGGTGCGGCCATTAGCGGTAGAAAGGGCGAGCCGGCGGCCTTTGTTGAGTCCAATCTGCCGGGCAAGCCGTTCCGGTATAGCCACATAAGTAGCGCCGGTATCTAGTAGAAATACTGCATTATGGCCATTAATTTTTCCTGAAGTGACATAATGACCGGCACGATTGCGTTTTAATACAATCTCTATGTGCTGATCCGTTATCTGTCGGGTTTGAACGGTTTGATTGGGGTTGTATTGCCTGTTCAGAGTACCCTGAAATATATAAGTTAACAGCCCCAGGGCCAGTATCATTGCAATGACTATCATGCCCTTGCCCATACTGTTTACCCCAGAAAATTCAGTGTCTGTTTTGTTAATGTTCTGTGTTTTCCTGTAATTCTTCCAGTACTGCATCCATTGCCCGTTCAAATACCGGAGATTCGTCAAGAATTACAGCCTGTTTATTACGCAGCGCTGTACTTAAACCCTGTAGGGATTTTTCAGCAATTTGACCGGTCTGAGTAACAAAAATAAAGGCGCTGGCATCTTCACTCATCCAGGAAACTTTGGCACGATAGGTTTGATCATCGACCCCGTTAAATTCCACCCAGGCTCCGGGTGAAAGATTTCTGGCCTGCTGAGTATAGCTATCATCTATCATTTCTGCATCACCGGAATCGGCAATGGCCTGTTCTGAACCATCTTCCAGAGAAGCCATTAAATCGTCTTCTTCCAGGGCATCAAGATTATTCAGATCACCGTCGAGCATGACATCAATACCGGCATCAATACTGGCCAGATCTTCTGCTGATAAGCCTTCTACAGGTGAGCCATCAAGACTATTATCTATATTATCGTTAGCCGCTGCAGATGCTGTTGGCTCTGCTGACATATTACTGGAGATATAAGCAGCCCCATTTTGAGACAGATCACTATCATTAATATCCCGACCTTTCATACAGGCAAGATGACAGTTTTGCAGATCCTGAAGGAGCTGTTCACGTAAATCTTTAGGATAATGGATTCGATCCAGACCGGCATTAAGGGCATTCAGGATACCGGGAATAACTCTGACCAGCTGTTTCTGACTTTGAATGTCCGTTTTAGGATCCACACTCCAGATCAGAGTATCCACAAAGGTCATGGCCATATCCCATTCATCACTCTCCATACCGTCACTGAAGAAGATATCGAGCATAACGTCTTTCCAGACCCGTTCCAGTAATAATATTATATTGCGCGGCAGGTTTTTATGAGTAATACGTGAATTTAATTCGGTAGTAACCAGTTTTATAGCGGCATCTTTGGAGGGTGTTCTGCGGTTTTTTATACCCTGGTTAAACTCTGACAGAAAACGGTGTAAATCTTCCAGTATTTCTTCAAAAAAAGCTTCATCTGTATCCTGGGTTTGCTCATTCGTGATCCGGGTAACCAGGCTTTCCAGCTTTAAATACAGAGGGTTATTCTGTGAATTAACATTATCGGTGACACCCAGTCCGGCATTAGCCAGTTCATTGAGTAATTTTCTAACAGGGTGGTTTTTATTGCGGAAAAAACTTTTATCCTGCAGGGCAATTTTAATAATAGGTATCTGTAAACGGCTCAGGAGTGATTTAACTGAATCGACGAGATTGTTGTCACCCAGAATAAAATCAAACAGCATACCAATGACATCAATCATGTCATCATCAGCCTGATTAATGGCTTCTTTGTTCTGGTTATTATGCAAAGCCTGTTTTAAGGCTTCTTTTAACAGAGCGCTGGTTTCAGAGCCACTATGCTGCTGACCGGTATAAGTATTCGCCATAACCGGCTCAACCTGTATCTGGGATAAAGTGCTCATGACATCGTTGGTACTTGCAAACTGAGCTGGAGCAATATTTTGCTGTTGTGGTGCTTTATTTTGAGCTAATAACTGCTGGATCAGTGCAAATGCTTGTGCCTCATCACTGGAAGCTTGCTGAAAACCGCCTGCCGGTTGTTGAATAAACTGAGATAAGCCGGAATTATCCTGATAATCATCCTGAGGATTAACAGGATTATTAACAGGGATACCACCCACACTACCACTGGGAGGTCTTCTAACGGCACTCTTATAAGAGATTTTTAATTCTGGTAAAATGCCCTTTTCAATCAGCATCTGGTTGGCACCAAGATACAGTTCATTAAGCTGGGCAATAATATTCATATCAAATAACTTGAATACCAGTAATTTGACCTTGATTTCAGCTTCCAGGGAATCGACTGCAGCGGCAAAAGCATTACAGAGTGAGGTGGGTCCCAGAGGATTATTCTGAGTATTAATATTCAGACTGCCGTTGTATAAATAAGCAACTCGTTGATTAAGCTGTTTCAGATCATCTTTATTGTCCCGTTCGGCCTTGGCAATCATATTATGAGTGGCCAGTTCTTCTTCAAGATTATCATCAGCAATTAAGGACAGACTTTCTATATCGGAAGTCACTTCGCTAAAACTTCTTTCACCTCTGATGGTCTGCGGATCGAAACTTATTTCAACTTTAGAAAGAAATTCTTCATGTGCGACACTGCGACGTAAACGAATAATACGCATAGCATCAAAATAGGTATTTTGATCGGTGGAATTTTCAGATTTTTCAGCCATTTCAAATAACTGGGTATCTACATTATCAAATAGTGTGGAAATAGCCTCATTTGTCCACTGACTGGTGTACTTGATTAAATCGCCTAATGGACCTTCTGGTATCATTGAATCATGTATCCTGCTATCTTGTGACAACTTGTTCTGGTGATAAGACTTGCCCTGTACCGGTTGTTTTTTCTCACCCCTGTTAAAGTGTAAGATATTGTTTTTAGGCTGCATTTAGACCACACCTCGGTTTGTTTCCTGTTCTGATAATAACTTTAATCGCAGTTTTATAAAACGCAAGCTGATAAAGTATCAGATTAGAAACATGAAAAGTAAATA
>JALSUJ010000665.1 GCA_027071355.1 Gammaproteobacteria bacterium
ATATTGAGCTATTCTGATGACAATAAATGGATAAAAAAACAAAAAGAGGCCAGTTGGCTAATTGCAGGGCTAGCTGTTTTATGTGACTGGTTAGGTTCAAATAGTGATGATTTTAAATTTGAAAAAGAACCGATTAGCCTTGAATCTTACTGGACAAAAAAGGCATTACCACAAGCAAGAAAAGCAATTAACAAAGCAGGTTTATTACCATCACATATAAAAAAGGCTTGCACCATTGGCAAAATCTTTACCTATATAAAAGAACCTACCCCATTGCAGAAAAAATGTACTGAATTAACGATGCCAGATGAACCTCAACTTTTTATACTTGAAGATGTCACCGGTTCTGGTAAAACAGAAGCTGCATTAATGCTGGCTTATCGCCTTATGGAAAAAAATCTGGCGCAAGGTTTTTTTGTAGGACTGCCAACCATGGCAACAGCTAATGCCATGCTTGAACGTATGGCCAGAGTTTATCGTAATTTCTATACTGATAATAGCCAACCCAATGTAGTATTAAGTCATAGTGCCAGACATTTATCAAAATTGTTTCAGAGTGCATTTCTGGACTATAATAAAAAAAGTAAAGAGACTTATACCAGCAAGGATGAAACTATATCAATACAATGCAACCGCTGGCTGGCCGATCACAGAAAAAAATCATTACTGGCGGATATTGGTATTGGTACTATTGATCAGGCATTATTAAGTATTTTACCGGTAAGACATCAATCTCTACGTTTATATGGATTGGCAAATAAAGTACTTATTCTGGATGAGATACATGCTTATGATGCATATACAGGCTCATTACTTAAAACTTTACTGGAGTTTCATGCAGCGTTGAGAGGCAGTGTTATTCTGTTATCCGCTACATTATCAAAACAACAGAGACAATCTTTTGTTAACGCTTTTAACAAAGGTCTCGGTAAGCAGAATCTCGAGGTGGCTAATACCTCTTTCCCATTATTGACGCAGATAAGTGCACAAATAGAAAAAGAGTACTCTGTTCAAACACGCCGAACTGTACAGCGTGAAGTTGGAGTCATATTTATACATCGACAGGAAGATGTTATTAATCGGATTATTCAAGCCGTAAAACAAGGGCAGTGTGTCTGCTGGATCCGCAATACCGTTCCTGATGCTCGGGAAGCTTTTACACTTTTATCGGGTTTGGATGAATTGAGTAATGGACATGTTCATTTGTTTCATAGTCGTTATTCTCTGGGAGATCGCCTGGATATTGAACAGCTGTGTTTGAATTTGTTTGGTCAGCAATCAACCTCAGATAAACGCAAGGGACAAGTGCTTATTGCTACTCAGGTTATTGAGCAATCTCTTGATCTGGATTTTGATATTATGATTTCCGACCTGGCTCCCATTGATTTGTTGATCCAAAGGGCAGGGCGTTTAAAGCGTCATATACGGGATAAAGCAGGCAGTCTAATACCTGATGGTGATCAGGATGAAAGAGGACAGGTTGAATTGAATGTGTATGCACCAGAATATACAGATAAACCGGAAAGTGACTGGTATCAATCGGTTTTCCCCAAAGCAAACTATGTTTATCCTGATACCGGACTATTATGGTTGACCTGTCAGATCCTGGACAAAAAAGGTGGCTGGACAATGCCTGAAGATGCAAGGGAACTGATAGAATTTGTTTATGGAGAAAACCTGAATGATTTACCAGAAAGTTTACAGGATAGCCATAATATGTTTGAAGGAACAGAAATGGGGCACAGGGGAATGGCTGCTTTTAATGGGCTAAAACATGAAATGGGTTATATCAGTGATTATCGTGTTGAAACACCCTGGGATGATGAGGCGAAATTTCCAACCCGATTGGGTGAGGATACCCATACTCTATATCTTGCCCGATGGGAAAATAATCAATTATTACCCTGGGTAAATAAAGGGGCTTATCGCTGGGACTTGAGCAGTATCAATGTAAACAAGGGGCTGATAACAGAATTGGCAATTGTACAGGACGGTGAGCTAAAACAAGCTCTGGCCTCTCTTAGAGAAGCGGTTCCGGTTTTTGATGAATACAGTCTTATTATACCCTTACAGAAAGATGATGGTGAATGGCAGGCCGAAGGCTGCAATGACAGAGAGGACAAAATGAATATTTCTTATAATTGTCTTCAGGGGCTGATTATTGGGAGAAATGAATGAACTATAATTTAATATCTGATCAATGGATAACAGTTAAGGATTTTAATTCTAATATTCAAAAAATAAAGCCGGAACAGGTGGTTGATCCGCAATGGGATACTCTGGATACGCCAAGAGCCGATCTTAAAGGAGCTTTATTTCAGTTTATGATTGGTTTACTGCAAACAGCTTTTGCTCCAGGAGATCAGGAGCAGTGGGAGAAATACTGGGAAACACCGCCCTCTGAAGAAGTGCTTGGAAAATCATTTGCACGTTTTCAACATGCTTTTTATCTGAATAATGATGAAAGCAAACCGGCTTTTATGCAAGATTTTGATTTGTCTGACGGGGAGCAAAAACCAGTCGTTTCATTATTGCTTGAAGCTCCGGGTGAAAAAACATTGAAAGATAATCAGGATCATTTTATCAAAAGAGGAATGATTCAGAAAATGTCAGCCTATTGGGCAGCCTTATCATTGTTTACTTTGCAAATAAATGCTCCCGCAGGTGGTGCAGGACATCGGGTAGGTATACGTGGTGGTGGTCCAATGACAACATTACTTATACCCCCAGAAAATTTAAATGCTGACAGCCTATGGCATCGATTGTGGCTTAACGTTTTAACCTTGGAAGAAATGGAACATACCAGCGGTAATCTGAAGTTATCAGAAGATAAAAATATTTTTCCATGGCTAACAGAAACTAGAACGAGTGAAAGTAAGGGGATGGAAGTTCTGCCAGAACATGCTCATCCATTACAAATGTATTGGGCTATGCCCCGTAGGATACGTTTACAATGGGATATGAACCAAAAAGAACAATGTGATATAAGCGGTGAGCCTGTTGAAACTATGGTGACTCATTATAATACAAAAAATTATGGAGCTAATTATGAAGGATACTGGAGGCATCCTTTGTCTGCATATGATGTCCCACCTGATAAAGTCCCAAATTCTGTAAAAGCACAAACAGGTGGTTTAAGTTATCGCCACTGGATGGGTTTGGTTATTGAAGACCCAAAAAAACACAGACAACCAGCACTGATTGTTCGAAGTTATAAAGAATGGCGTTGTAATAGCATAGGTGGTTTGGATGAGGCTCAATTATGGTCTTTTGGATATGATATGGACAATATGAAAGCTCGTTGTTGGTATGAAGCAAGTATGCCAGTATTTTCTTTATCTGAGCAACTACAACTTGAGCTTGACTACCAGGTACCAAAGATAATAGAGGCTGCTAATGATAGTCTTAAAACTTTAAAAAAAGCTTTAAAAATGGCCTGGTTTAAACGACCTAAAGATGCTAAAGGTGATATTTCTTTTATTGATCACAGCTTTTGGGAACAGACTGAATCAGCTTTTTATAATTATCTTCGACTGTTAATTAATCAGTTGGATAATGAGCAGGCTATAAAAAAAGTATTAAATAAATGGAGACAGTCATTGCAATCAGAAGCAATAAAAATATTTGATAACTATGTATTGTCCAGTCTAAATGAAGATGGTGATATGAAACGAATTATTAAAGCCCGAAAATACCTGGAAAAATGGTTAAATGTAAGCAAACCGATGAAAGTTTTAAAGGTCGCCTAAAATGAAACAAAAAGAAAAAAATAACCATCAAGCATGGTATCCCGCATTATATCAACCTGAGCAAAGAGAAAAATTGAAACAATGGTGGATTTGGTTGCATTCTGAACAGGCTCGAGGTGAACGTGCTGTACTCAGACGTTGCCAGTCACCACAAGAAGTTATGATGCAAAAAGGGTTTTTTAAACTTGGCTATTTGTTACCGGAGTGGCAAAAATATCATTTAATGGGATTAGCAACTGTAGCCGGTATATTGGCTCATATTAAAACAGAAAATTCTTTTTCTTTTCCTGCTCAGTTAGGGACGGCAAAGAGTGGTACAGATAAACCGGTATTTAGTGAATTAAGATTTCAGAAATTATTGGCATCCAGTGATATAGATGAGTTTTACAAAAGTTTGCTCCGTGCAGTTAAACAAACGGGGAACAGTACTGATCCAGTCTCTCTCGCTGACGGGATATTACATTGGCATCGGGAGCAGGCTGAACCTGAAAAGTTTCAGGGACAGAAAAGCTGGAAATATCGCTGGGCAAATGATTATTACAGTTCAAAACTTTTCAATTAAGAAGGAAATACAATGAGTCAGTTTATTCAGTTACATTGTTTAACAGCCTATCCACCATCCAATTTAAATCGGGATGATTTAGGGCGACCAAAAACAGCGATTGTTGGCGGGTTTGAACGCTTGCGTGCTTCTTCTCAAAGCTTGAAACGAGTATGGCGGACTTCATCAGTTTTTGAATCTGCTCTGAGTGGATGGATTGGGAAACGTACAAAATTACTGGGTAAGGCGGTATATGAACGATTACTTGAAAAAAACATTAAGGAAAAACAAGCTGAAAAATGGGCATCTGAAATTGCAAAATGCTTCGGAAAACCAAAAAAGGAAAACCCTCTGGAAATAGAACAATTGTGTCATATAGCACCTGACGAATGGGATGCTGTAATGACATTAGCCGATACCATTGCGGCAGAAGAACGAGAGCCCAATAAAGATGAGCTCGACTTGTTACGCTCAGATGCAAAGGCTGTAGATATAGCTTTATTTGGACGCATGTTAGCTTCCAGTCCCGCATATAATATTGAAGCCGCAGTACAAGTAGCGCATGCAATTACGGTTAACCCAGTCAAAGTTGATGATGATTTTTTTACCGCAGTTGATGATTTGAATACCCATGAAGATGATGCCGGTGCTGCACATATGGGAGATGCCGGTTTTGGCTCCGGTGTTTATTATCTTTATATTTGCATTAATAAAACACAATTAATTGACAATTTACAAGGTGATGAAGTTCTGGCTAATAAAACTCTGTCAGCTCTGGTTGAATCAATCGCTAAAGTTGCGCCAACCGGTAAGCAGAATAGCTTTGCATCCCGAGCTTATACTTCTTATATTCTGGCTGAGTCCGGCACACAACAACCCCGATCCTTGTCGGTTGCTTTTTTCAAACCGGTGAATGGTGATGATCAAGTTAATCAGGCAATTACCCGACTGGAAGAACAATGGAAGAATTTCGATCAGGTTTATGGTAACTGTGCGGATAAAAGTCTAACTTTGAATGCGCAAACCGGGGTAGGCAGTTTATCGGCTATTATTGAATTTGTTCAGGAATAATCATGCAAGACTATTTGTTATTTCAGTTGTATGGTGTTTTGTCTGCCTGGGGTGATCAGGCAGTTGGTGGTGAACGACCCAGTAGTCATCATCCTTCACGTTCGGCTTTGCTCGGATTTTTGGCCGCAGCAATGGGGATTCGGCGCGATGAAAATGATAAACTGGAAGAATTGTCCAGAAGGTGTCATTTTGCCATTAAATTACATTCACCGGGACATGTTTTAAGAGACTTCCATACCACGCAGGTGCCACCAGCTATAAAGAAAATCAAACATCTCTATACGCGCCGTAATGAACTGGGAGAAAGTAAATTAGGGACTATTTTATCCTACCGTGAATATCGTCAGGATGCTCTGTCAGTGTCTGCACTATGGCTGGAGGAAAATAGTGAAATTAGCTTAAATAAATTACTATATAATTTGACTCATCCAGGTTTTCATCTTTATTTAGGACGTAAATCCTGTCCGTTGTCACTGCCTCTTAACCCTCAAATTATTTCTGCTGAAAACATAAAAACAGCACTGGATAATTATGAGATTGATGCAAACATAAAAATACTTGAGCAAACAGCCAGTTATTTTTGGGAAAAAACAGATAATATGGGATGTAAAGCTGATTTTCATGTAGTTCGTTATGATCACCCCAGAAGTAGACAACGCTGGCAATTTTCCAGTCGTCTCGAGTATGTGCGATTGAATGATAAGGATGTATAATGTATCTGAGTAAAATAGAATTCTCTCCTGTGCATCTGGATGAAATGGTTAATATTTTATCCAGAGGTTTATTTTATGAACACCAGATGATTTGGGATCTGTTGCCGGAAAATAAAGCCATAAACAGAGACTTTCTTTATCGGCGTGATAATAGTAATCACCTGCCTTTTTATTATTTACTTTCTGCAAGAGAACCACTTAAAACCAAATCTGGATTTTGCATTCAAACTCAGCAATATAATCCTCAGCTAAAAGCGGGTGATAGATTGCAATTCAGTGTTAGAGCTAATGCTGTTAAAACAATAAAATCAAATGATTTGCATAAAAAGCTAAAGCGCAGGGATATTATTGAATATAAAGTTGACGAGTATAAAAACAAGAATACTGGCGCTGTAGATATGCCGCCATCAGCCGTTATTCATCAGGAAGCGGGAGAAGAATGGCTAAAACAGCAGGGAATAAAATGTGGTTTTGAACTTGTAAACCTGATGGTGGAAAATCATAAGTATTATAAAATTAAGAAGCCAGGAGATCCAAATCAGAGGCAATTTACCAGTATTGATTTTCTTGGGCAATTGCGGGTTACAGAACCTGATAATTTTATAGAAAAGGCACTACTTAATGGAGTTGGCCGCTCAAAAGCTTATGGCTGTGGTTTGTTTTTGGTTCGACGAATATAGAATTACATAATTAAAGTATATAGATGATATATTTAATACTTATTTTTAATCTATAATCAAAGGTAATTGTTCAGTATCAATATTCAGGTATCAGGCATGAGCTCAAATACAATGACTTATTTAGATGGAAGAATAACCATTATTCCCGATCTTTGTAATGGCAAACCAACTATTCGTGGTAAGCGAATTACAGTACAGACCATTTTAGAATTTTTAAGTGCAGGTGAATCAGTTGGTGAAATTCTAAAACAATACCCTTCTCTGGAAATGGAAGATATTTCAGCTTGTCTTGAGTTTGCCAGCATAATGATGGCAAATAAATTCGTATTAAAAGATATTGCCTGAAATCAGCTATGCCTAATTACTTGATTGACGCCAATTTACCCTATTATTTTTCTATCTGGTCAGGTCAGAAGTTTCTTCATGTCAATGATATTAATGATGCAATGCCTGATAGTGAAATATGGGAATATGCTAAACAGCATGATTTGACTATAGTGACCAAAGATGCTGATTTCTCAGACAGGATTTTACTATCCCAACCACCACCTAGAGTGATCCATATCAAGTTTGGAAATATGAAAATGAAAGCTTTTTATCATCATATTGCTGATAATTGGTCTGAAATCATTGAGTTAAGCCAGGAATACAAATTAGTGCGGGTTTACAAAGATCGCATACAGGGCATTGACTAAACAACATTGTGTATTATTTATGCCTTTTATTCCTCTCAAACCCATTCCTTTAAAAAATAGAATCTCAATGATCTTTATTAAATATGGTCAAATTGATGTCAAAGACGGCGCTTTTGTCATTATAGATAAAACCGGTGAAAGAAAGCATATTCCTGTTGGTTCGGTTGCCTGTTTGATGCTTGAACCGGGTACCCGGGTCTCTCATGCAGCTATAAAACTGGCATCTCAGGTAGGGACATTGCTGGTTTGGGTGGGTGAAGCCGGAGTTCGTTTATATGCTTCTGGTCAACCGGGGGGTGCTCGTTCAGACAAATTACTCTATCAGGCAAAGTTAGCGCTGGATGATGACTTGCGTTTAAAAGTCGTCAGAAAAATGTATGAAATTCGTTTTGGTGAGCCAGCTCCAGAGAGACGGAGTGTGCAACAGCTCAGAGGTATTGAAGGAGCCAGAGTTCGGGCTTTGTATAAATTGATGGCTCAACAACATAGTATTACCTGGAACGGGCGTAATTATGATGTAACAAATTGGGATAAAGGGGATGTGATTAATCGCTGCATCAGTGCTGCTAATGCCTGTTTATATGGAATTACCGAAGCGGCGGTTTTAGCAGCAGGATATGCGCCTGCAGTCGGTTTTATCCATACTGGAAAACCACTCTCTTTTGTTTATGATATTGCCGATGTTTATAAATTTGATACCGTGGTTCCAGTTGCGTTCAAGGTGGCTGCATCCAGTCCTGCTAATCCAGATAAGGCTGTGCGTCTAGCCTGTCGGGATAGTTTCAGGGAAACCAAAATATTAAAAAAAATCATACCGATGATTGAAGACGTTTTGTCTGCCGGGGGTATTAATGTACCTCCTCCACCGGAAGAATCTATTCCACCAGCGATTCCATTACCTGAGAATATTGGTGATGAAGGGCATCGGAGCTAAACCATGTCAATGATCGTTGTTGTTACTGAAAATGTTCCGCCAAGATTGAGAGGAAGGCTTGCAATCTGGTTACTTGAAGTGAGAGCAGGTGTTTATCTTGGTAATATATCAAGGAGAGTTCGAGAAAAGATCTGGGAATATTGTGAAGCAGATTTAGAGGATGGTAATATTGTTATAGCATGGCAAACGAATACTGAATCAGGATTTGACTTTCAGACAATGGGCAAAAACAGAAGGATTCCAGTTGATTTTGATGGCTTGAGACTAGTTTCTTTTTTACCTATTGATCAAAAAAGTTAGTTATTTTTAGTTGCTCTTTAACAAATTGGATTTTTATCATTTTTTCTGGTAGATTTTATCTAAGATAAATTATTGTTTTAATACAGTAGCTTATTTTTAGTATGTTCCCCATACGCATGGGGATGAACCGTTACCCAGGCTATTACTCAGCATGTTGTTGATATGTTCCCCATACGCATGGGGATGAACCGTCTATACAACGCTGGATGAATAACTGGCGGGAATGTTCCCCATACGCATGGGGATGAACCGGTTTCTTTTTCTTCTTCGTCTAGCATCATAATATGTTCCCCATACGCATGGGGATGAACCGTTATCAATGATTTGCTCGGCCTCATACTGCACATGTTCCCCATACGCATGGGGATGAACCGCATTTTCACCTCAATTGATTACTGTTTTTAATATGTTCCCCATACGCATGGGGATGAACCGAAAATCTTGATAGACAGATTAATGTAAACCACATGTTCCCCATACGCATGGGGATGAACCGGTATTAACACAGTGTTCAGCAAATGAATCACTATGTTCCCCATACGCATGGGGATGAACCGTGCAATAACGGTTACTAAACCAGCACCAACAGATGTTCCCCATACGCATGGGGATGAACCGATGGCTATGTAGAATAGGCCACTGTGTTGATAATGTTCCCCATACGCATGGGGATGAACCGAAAAGCACGAAAAGCCATGGAGATGGCCGCTGATGTTCCCCATACGCATGGGGATGAACCGGTAATATTAATGATTTTCTCAGTGATCCAATAATGTTCCCCATACGCATGGGGATGAACCGGTGGTTTGGTGTGCCTTCTGTACTGATTAACGATGTTCCCCATACGCATGGGGATGAACCCATCATGACAGCAATAAAACCCTGGCGCCTGCTATGTTCCCCATACGCATGGGGATGAACCGCATTTACGCACCGACACAGCCGCCGGTGCTGGATGTTCCCCATACGCATGGGGATGAACCGGAAATCGAATCAGAGCATATTGATGATTTTTTATGTTCCCCATACGCATGGGGATGAACCGTACCCGGGTTTGATGATATCTGTAATCCAGCAATGTTCCCCATACGCATGGGGATGAACCGAGTTTTTATTGTCTGAGTATGCTTCTAATATGATGTTCCCCATACGCATGGGGATGAACCGTTGTTCATCCTGCAACTACTGTTATGAAACATATGTTCCCCATACGCATGGGGATGAACCGGCTCTAGGATAATGTATGACCCGACAATTATTATGTTCCCCATACGCATGGGGATGAACCGGACTATGTTTCTAACCGGTTTACCGATGTGTTATGTTCCCCATACGCATGGGGATGAACCGCGCAGGTAGTTTTTTGAGTCGGTAACCATGACATGTTCCCCATACGCATGGGGATGAACCGCCACTATAACATCAACTCAGGAACACTCCACAATGTTCCCCATACGCATGGGGATGAACCGCCACCGCAAAAGAACTGTACCCAGATGTGTTTATGTTCCCCATACGCATGGGGATGAACCGCAAGTTGCTGATAAACGCCATGTGTCTATAAAATGTTCCCCATACGCATGGGGATGAACCGTCCGGGCCTGTTCTTCATTACAGCCTGACACAATGTTCCCCATACGCATGGGGATGAACCGTAAAAAACCGCCTGATTTTGTTAGGTTTCTTGATGTTCCCCATACGCATGGGGATGAACCGTAGGTAGCAAATAACCCTCTGGGACTTGATTGATGTTCCCCATACGCATGGGGATGAACCGCGATTATGAATGCGTTTATATATGCTCATGTTATGTTCCCCATACGCATGGGGATGAACCGGAACGTCCTATTTATGTCGCCGGTATTCCTAAATGTTCCCCATACGCATGGGGATGAACCGCAATCTGTTTTATTAAAAAACCGAATGTAACAATGTTCCCCATACGCATGGGGATGAACCGCCAATGATTCCTGCATAATTTCCAGTTTACCGATGTTCCCCATACGCATGGGGATAACCGTGCTCTCTATCTTCCCAAGTTGTAATAGATGAGGTGGTTAATTGACCATTTGTTTTGGTAATCTCTTTATAAAAAAGCTGACTTCCTGAGATTTAGTTTTTATACTTTGTACATGAAAACGGTAATTAAACGACTGAACCTTGCTTTTTTTGATAAACAGCCGACGCTGGAGCTGGCTCGATTGCTTTTGGGTAAGGTGCTGGTTTATCAGACGCCTGCTGGGACAATAAAGGGCATCATTAATGAAACCGAGGCATATACTCAGGATGAGGAGTCCTGTCATGCCTTTGGCGGCAGACGAGGAAAGCGCAATGAGGTGATGTTCTGGCGGGCAGGGCATCTGTATGTGTATTTTACCTATGGTATGCATTATTGCATTAATATTGTAACGGGGCCTGAAAATTGGGCGGAAGCGGTGTTAATCCGCTCTGTGATACCACTTGAAGGTCGGGAGATTATGCTGTTGAACCGAAAAGGACGGGCTAAAAACCTGTCGGACGGTCCTGCTAAACTGGCCATGGCATATGGTTTTGATAAAACTCATAATGGGCTGGATTTGCTGTCCAGCGATGCAGTGGTTTATCTGGAAGATCAGGGCCTGCAGGCAAAAAAAATTATCCAGAGCGAACGTATAGGTATTTCCAGAGCCAGAAATCTGCCCTGGCGCTTTGAAGCGAAAGAATTTTTCTGATTTTTTGTTATCTGCAAAGGTTTTCCATGACACAAAAATAGACTATAATGCTCTGTTATCTATTTTAAATTCACCTTGAAGGATTTCCCTTATGCGAATCGTTGAAGAAGCACTTACCTTTGATGATGTTTTACTAGTTCCGGCCTTCTCTGAAGTCCTGCCTAAAGGCGTTGATTTATCGACCCGACTGACTCGAAATATCAAACTGAATATTCCAATGGTTTCGGCAGCTATGGACACAGTAACTGAGCACCGTATGGCAATAGCTATGGCTCAGCAGGGTGGTATTGGTATTATTCATAAAAATATGACTGCTGAAGAACAGGCCCGGGAAGTCATGAAGGTTAAGAAACATGAAAGTGGGGTGGTTAAAGATCCCATTACGGTTTCCCCGGAACAGACTATTCGCGAAGTGATGGATTTGACCCGAACAAACAGAATTTCCGGTGTCCCGGTAGTAGAGGGTGATAATCTGGTCGGTATTGTGACCAGTCGTGATTTACGTTTTGAAACGCATCTGGATGATGTCATCAGCAGCATTATGACTCCCAAAGAAAAGCTGGTGACTATTAATGAAGGCGCGAGCAGACAGGAAGCGATGGATTTATTGCATCAGCACCGCATTGAAAAGGTACTGGTGATTAATAAAGCCTTCCAGTTACGCGGTATGATTACGGTAAAAGATATGCAGAAAGCCACGGATTATCCCTGGGCCTGTAAGGATGAGCAGGAACGCCTGCGGGTCGGGGCTGCAGTTGGTGTGGGCGCAGATACAGATGAACGTGTTAAGGCACTGGTTGAAGCCGGGGTGGATGTACTGGTCGTTGATACCGCACACGGTCATTCCAAAGGTGTAATTGACCGGGTTGCCTGGGTGAAAAAGAATTTTCCGCAGGTTCAGGTCATTGGCGGTAATATTGCTACCGCAGCAGCGGCCAGAGCTCTGGTTGATGCCGGTGCGGATGCGGTTAAAGTCGGTATTGGTCCGGGGTCCATCTGTACCACCCGTATTGTGGCCGGTGTCGGTGTTCCTCAAATTACCGCTATCAGCAATGTGGCTAAAGAGCTGGAAGGTACCGGTGTACCGCTGATTGGCGACGGTGGTATCCGGTTTTCAGGTGATTTCTCCAAAGCCATTGTAGCCGGTGCTTCCTGCTGTATGTTCGGCAGTGTCTTTGCCGGTACAGAAGAGGCTCCCGGTGAGGTAGAGCTGTATCAGGGACGTTCTTATAAGTCGTATCGAGGCATGGGTTCAATGGGTGCTATGTCTCAGCAGCAGGGGTCCAGTGACCGTTATTTTCAGGAAAGCAGTGATGCGGATAAACTGGTACCGGAAGGCATTGAAGGCCGAGTACCTTTTAAAGGCGCTATGCAGCCGGTAGTACACCAGATGCTGGGTGGTTTACGCTCTTCTATGGGATATACCGGTTGTGCTGATATTGAAGCGATGCGCAGTCGACCTGAGTTTGTCCGGGTAACCAATGCCGGTATGGTAGAAAGCCATGTACACGATGTGACCATTACCAAAGAAGCGCCAAACTATAGAACATAAGGCTTATAAGCCTGTGTCTGATATCCGGTAGTATTTTGTGAAGACGCCGTGATCCATCCCTGGAGGCTTTTCGGCAGCGTCCCTGCTGCCGAAACTTCACCAAATACTACCGGATACCAGACACTATTTGCGTTTTAAACGATGCTGGACAGATATACCGTTAATTTTAAAAAGGTCGGTTTACCCGGCCTTACTTTATTTGCAACACAGGAAAACCAATGACACAAAATATTCATGATCACCGAATTCTTATTCTGGATTTTGGTTCCCAGTATACCCAGTTAATTGCCCGGCGGGTACGTGAAGTCGGTGTTTATTGTGAAATTCATCCTTCCAGTTATGCGGCTGATGCTATTAAAGACTTTGCACCAAAAGGTATTATCCTGTCCGGTGGGCCGGAAACGGTCACGGCAACAGATACCCCCAGAGCTGCAGATATTGTATTTGAGCTGGGTGTACCGGTACTGGGGATCTGTTATGGCATGCAGACCATGACCGAACAACTGGGGGGGAAGGTGGAAAATGCCGATCATCATGAATACGGTTATGCGCAGGTTCGGGCTCATGGCCATACTCAACTGCTGAAGGAAATTGAAGACCATGTAACTGACGAAGGCCATGGCATGCTGGATGTCTGGATGTCTCACGGGGATCGGGTAGTGGAAATGCCTGAAGGTTTTAAACTGATGGCCAGTACTGACAATGCACCTGTAGCAGCCATGGCCGATGAAAGTCGCCATTTTTATGGTATTCAGTTTCATCCGGAGGTCACTCATACCAAGCAGGGCAAACGTATTTTTGAACGCTTTATTGTAGAGATCTGCGGCTGTAATACCTTATGGACATCCGGTAATATTATTGAAGACAGTATTACTAATATACGCGCTAAAGTGGGCTCCGATGAAGTTGTGCTGGGTCTGTCCGGAGGGGTGGATTCATCTGTTGTGGCGGCTCTGTTACATAAGGCTATTGGCGAACAGCTGACCTGTGTGTTTGTTGATAATGGTCTGTTGCGTCTGCATGAAGGTGATCAGGTGATGGCCATGTTTGCTCAGCACATGGGTATTCGTGTGATTCGGGTGGATGCTGAAAAACGTTTTCTGGATCAGCTGACCGGTGTCAGTGATCCGGAGCAGAAACGCAAAATTATTGGTCATGAATTTATTAATGTATTTGATGAAGAAGCTGGTAAACTGAGCCATGCCAGATGGCTGGCACAGGGTACTATTTATCCGGATGTTATTGAGTCCGGTGGTCAAAATGGTACTGCTCATTTAATTAAGTCGCACCATAATGTCGGTGGTTTACCGGATGATATGGAGCTGGGGCTGGTTGAACCTTTACGCGAACTGTTTAAGGACGAGGTGCGGGAACTGGGTCTGGAATTAGGCTTGCCATATGATATGGTGTATCGTCATCCTTTCCCCGGTCCGGGTCTGGGGGTTCGTATTCTGGGGGAAGTGAAAAAAGAATACGCTGATATCCTGCGTGAGGCCGATGCCATTTTTATTGATGAGCTGCATAAAAATGACCTGTACCATAAAGTATCACAGGCTTTTTCAGTCTTTCTGCCGGTTAAATCGGTCGGTGTAAAAGGTGACGGTCGTTGTTATTCTTATGTGATTGCACTTAGAGCAGTAGAAACCATTGATTTTATGACTGCTCGCTGGGCGCATCTGCCTTATGAGGTACTGGAAACCATTTCCAGCCGTATAATCAATGAAGTAGATGAAGTCACCCGTGTCAGCTATGACATTTCCTCCAAACCCCCTGCTACGATTGAATGGGAATGATTTCAGGATCAGGCACTGGCAGGCACCTACCGGCATCAAACAACATATAACTCATTGTATTAACAAAGTTATTCCCGTTTCCGTCTGGCCCCTGCTGGCATCTCCTTTAGTGATTGGTAGTCACTATCACTGTCATAGCGCAGTAATTCTGTGGCCGAACCAATAGTAGATTTCAAACTGCTGGTTTCTTCTGTGACTTCTATAACATCTATAGTATTGGCTCGGTTAAAGCAGGGCAGCTCCAGGTCAATAGGTTTAAAACACTGAGCCCATTGATTTTTGATTCCATTGATTATAACTGTGTAATATCATCCAGTAATTTACGGCTTTCTTTATCTGCTCTTTCTGGGCTCAGCCAGCTGTCAGGACGGATACCTTCGAAAATCAGGCTAGCAACTGTCTCACATAAATATTTACCATTTGGCAGATCATCAATGATACTTTCATATAAACGATAAACTTTTCTAAAATTAGGATAATCTGGTAAATAACTTTGTAATGGAGGTTCAATTTTTCCTTCAGATAATTGACTTTTAAGTTTCTCCAATTCAGGTAACATACCATGTTCATATTCACTTAAAGCCCTGCTTGAATGGTTCAAAAGATAAATAATGGAATCAATCATATTAATCGTGGCAGGATAATATTGTTTTTTTATTACAAGCTTATTATCTACAAGTACAACTAATCGATACAGATAAACCCCAATTTCCTGCCACTCTTTTTGTTTAGAATTGGCTATGTGACCCAAAAGACCTTCACCAGAAATATAATTAAGAGTGTGTACATATTCTTTTGTTGGCAGTGGTAATAAGTTTGTTACAATCTGTTCTTTTAGCCAGCGACATTGATAAATCATACGTCCTTCAGGTGTATTATTATCTGCTTTAAAATTTTTAAGGAGATTTAATATAATGTCACAATTTTTTTTAATTTTTTGATATATTTCTTTTTTCTTATTCATTAAGGAGTTCCTGTCAAACGCTTTACTGCACTGGTTTTAGTTGGATCTGGAGTGATCTGTTTTCCACCACCGTGCATAATCTTACCTAACATACCAGTGGAATAGTCTTCACGACTATAAGCTATCTGTTCATGGGCCAGCCCAATTGTTGATTCTATTGCCTGATGTGTTTCAGTAACTTCCTGAACATCAATTACATCTGCTCGATTAATACAAGGAAGAGCCAGGTAATTTTTTACACCTTCTTTATCCCAATGTCCATTTCTATAAAATATTGATTTTACCTTTACATAACCTTCTTCATTCAGCCAATACATAGAGTCCTGTTTTTTACTGCCATATTTGTTTTTTGAACTATCAAAACCATAGAGTTTGTCTCCGATATTAAGCTCCTTAGTGGTAAAATTGTTACCTGATTCTATAACTTGTTTTATTTGATAATCTTTTCTACCTTGATCCAACAGGATATATTTTGCATTCTTTTCATCTGTAGAAAGATTTTTCATTTTAACTATTTTATCAGTTTTAAACGACTGATTTTTATCTTGAATATCATCCCATTCCCGGTTATGCAGCCCCTTATGAGGATTTTTAACTGGAATAGCGGTTTTAATTGTACTGTTGTGAGTCCCCTTCTTTTTGAATTTAAATGTTTTACGTTTCAGCAGTTTGGCCAGTGTCTGCAAGATGGGTTTCAGTTTTTCCAGTTTGGCCAGATGGCGGGCACCGGCGGCAGCACCCACACCGGCCGTGACAATGGTCAGCAATATGTCAAATAATACCTGCCCACCGGTCTCGGTGTATTCCAGGGGATGTTGGGCCTGCAGGTAGTCGCCGGCAAAATCTTTCAGGATTGTGTGGGTTTCATTATCACTTATTAAGGCGGCATACAGTTCTAAATCTTCATCGGCAAATTGCTGCAGTTCTTTATGTGCCGCTTTAAGTGCTTTTAAATCTTCCCTGAACTTATAGGGTGCGGTTATGGGATTGGTTCGCAGGGCCAGTTCATAGACCAGAACGCCAGTCCCTTTTAGTAACTCCCAGGCAAAATTGGCCAGTCCGGTTAAACCATTCCACAGACCTTTAGCTGCGGCGGCTTTGTACATTTCATATTGTGCCAGTGCATTACTGCCGGGAAAATCCAGTCCAAAATAACGGGCATCTTTGAGTTTCTTTTCTATTATCTGGGT
>JALSUJ010000666.1 GCA_027071355.1 Gammaproteobacteria bacterium
TTATCACCGAGGGCGATTATATAAAGCGGTGGTGGATCACCATAAACCCATTACCTTAATAAAAGGTTTAAAAAAAGGTTATGCGGCCTGGTATGCACCGGATCAGAACTTCGGCAAAAAAGACACCCTGTTTATTCCCTTTTTTGGCGTGGAAGCGGCTACCCTCACAGCACCCGCCCGCTTTGCCAAAATCACCGGCTCACCGGTAATTCCCTACTATATCAAACGCAAAGGCAAGGGCCGGGGTTATAAACTGGTAATAAAAAAACCGCTGGAAAATTTCCCGCAAAATGATCCGCTTAAAGATGCCACCACCATTAATCAGGTCATCGAAGAACTGGTAATGGAAAACCCGGATCAATATCTCTGGGTACACAAACGCTATAAAACCCGACCACCCGGACAGGCGGCCATTTATTAATGTGGTGGTATCGATTACTGACTACGGCTCTCTGGCCATTATTATTTTTATATACCCTGCGTCTGGCCTGGCGTTACAAATCCCTGAAATACTTTAAACAGCGGCTGGGCTTTGCTTGCCCCAAAACAGACAAAGACAGCATCTGGATACATTGCGCATCAGTGGGTGAGGTCAATACCGCACTGCCTTTAATAAAACGCCTGCAACAATTAACGAACAAACATTTTTTAATCACCACCAATACAGTTACCGGCGAACAGACATTTTTAAAACAGGCGCCAGAAAACAGCCAGCATGCTTTTCTGCCCATTGACTGTTATGGCAGCAGTAAGCGTTTTATTAATAATATCCAGCCAGCTCTGGCGCTTATTACAGAAACCGAACTCTGGCCGAATCTGTATCAGCACTGCGACCGCCAGCGCATTCCTTTATGTATTATTAATGGCCGCCTGTCACACAAAACTCTGAAAGCCAATAAATGGATTCGCGGGCTTTATAAACAGGCCCTTAAACATTGCCAGCATATTCTCAGCCGCTCGCCAAAAGACACACAGGCTTTTATTTCACTGGGGGCAGAGCCGGATAAAGTCACCACCCTGGGCAATTTAAAATTTTCATTTGATACTGAACAGAAAGTCCCAACTGTTGAAATAGAACTGGAGCAGTATGTTCTGCTGGCATCCAGCCATGAAAATGAGGAAGAACAACTGGCCCGTATCTGGCTGGATAATCATTTTAAAGCACCCCTGGTGATTGTGCCCCGCCATCCGGAACGGGGCGAAAAAATTCAACAGGCCTTAAACAAACTCGGCTGCCATACGGCGCGCCGCAGCATCAACCAGCCGGTTAATCAACAAACACAGATTTATAT
>JALSUJ010000667.1 GCA_027071355.1 Gammaproteobacteria bacterium
ATGGTTGACATTCAATACAGTAAACTGCATTAAACATCGATTGACAAGAACCCACACAAATTGTTCGATTCATTTTTTTAAAGAGCAGCAACTTCCCAGCTTACTAAAAATCATGTTCTGAAAACACCCTTCAAAGCTTGCTAAGTCGTTGTTTTCTCAACCGTTTTCTTTAGCTTTACTGCAGAACACCGTTGAGTGAGTGGTGTATTATACGCTCTGATTGCTGAACGTCAACTGTTTTACTCAATTTTTGTCATATTTCTTTCATATATTTTTCATATACCATTCATATCCAATATATAGAATAAGGTTATATTTTTGTTTTTCAAGCTAAGACATTGCTTTTTATACAATCGTTACTTTTGCAAATTTACGTTTACCAACCTGGTACACACAGGTGGTACTGCTATTAATTGTTAGTTTAGTATCCGTTATTTTTTTTCCGTCTATTTTTACTGCACCCTGTTTAATCATACGAATGGCTTCGCCGGTACTGGATGTCATACCTGAATCTTTAAGAATATACGCTATCCCCAGCACACCATCGCTTGCTGACATTGTATATTCCTGTATATCATCAGGAATCATGCCTTTTTTAAAGCGATTAATAAAATTCTGCTGTGCTTTTTCTGCGGCATCGTCATTATGGAATCGAGCTATTATTTCTTTAGCTAGTAGAAATTTAATATCCCTGGGATTTTTTCCTGTTTCTACATCCACTTTAAACTGCTCTATTTCACTCATGGGACGGAAACTGAGCAATTCAAAATAACGCCACATTAATTCATCGCTAACAGACATAATTTTACCGAACATTTCATCCGGTGTATCCGCAACACCGATATAGTTATTCAGGGACTTGGACATTTTTTGAACCCCATCCAGCCCTTCCAGAATCGGCATGGTAATAACTATTTGCGGTGTTTGACCATTTACTTTCTGTAATTCCCGCCCCATTAACAAATTAAACTTCTGGTCGGTACCACCAAGTTCTATATCCGCCTTTAATGCCACAGAGTCATAACCCTGAATCATAGGATATAAAAACTCATGGATGGCAATGGGTTGACCGGATGAGTAACGCTTACTGAAATCATCCCGTTCCAGCATTCTGGCCACCGTCTGATTAGAAGCCAGTTGAATCAAATCCGCTGCAGACATTTTGCCCATCCATTGTGAATTAAAGACGACTTTAGTTCTGTCCTCATCCAGGATTTTAAACACCTGTTCTTTATAAGTTTTGGCATTTTCTACCACCTGCTCCTGTGTCAGAGGCTTACGGGTCACATTTTTACCGGTGGGATCACCAATCATGCCGGTAAAATCACCAATTAAAAAATGTACTTTATGTCCCAGTTCCTGAAACTGGCGTAATTTGTTAATTAACACTGTATGGCCCAGGTGCAGATCCGGAGCCGTGGGATCAAATCCGGCTTTTACAATAAGAGGTTTACCGGTTTTTAGTTTCTCAATCAGGCCTTCTTCAAGTAATATTTCATCAGTGCCCCGTTTAATGAGCTCCAGAGCCTCTTCTATTTTACCCATTTACCTGTCTACTCCTGTTGTTTCGTTATTCTCAAGCGAGCAAATAATGATTGCTCCTTTTTTCTGACTTAAATTCTTTGCTGACTTTATTTAGTTGAATAATATGACCTGTTTGGCATTTTTCATAAAATCGTACATTTTTTAACCATTAAATGGCTCAAATTGCGACAAGGTTACCATAATTTTTAAACAGTTCAGCTAAGATTTAAGAAAAAGGATTGATTTTTTTCATTTATCTATTGCATTACAAGGTATTAGAAGCTATCTTTGAACCTAAAAATCTAAGGAATTTCCGTGAATTACAGGCCTTTTTTAAATCCAAACTCAATATCTAAAAATAAAAACAGATATATAACAACAACTAAGAAGAAGTCAGCCAGAACAGTGCTTATTTTTTCTACTGTATTGCTTGCTATGAGCAGCTTGGCTGCAACATTATTAGCCAGTTCCGGCTCTCCCAGAACAGAGACTGAAAAGCTGTCAACAGCTTCTAATCCACATAAAAGTTTAATAAGCCAGAAAACCACTGAATTAGCTTTACCTGTGATTAGCTATACTGCTGGACCTGTTGCAACGAATTTAAATATTCCCGCCATTGCAGAACCTGAGCAGACAACTGAAGCCAATCAGAAATCCAGCTCTGAAGCTGAAGTTATTACGGCTATTACAAATATTAGCAAAGTTAAACAGGAAACACCTGAAAGTACTGCCAACAATAAAGCTCCGCAGATTACTCGCACAGCAAAAAATTCACAACAACTAACCAATGATTTGTTAAACAAAACCTTAAAAAACACCTTAAAATCAGATCAAACCGGCAAAACTGAACAACAGCATCACATAGTTAAAACAGTTTCTCTGACTCCTGGCAAATCCGATAATCCCAATAAAACACTCCTTATTAAGGTCAAAAAAGGCGACACTTTATCATCCATTTTTAAACGCCATAAACTAAGCAGCAGTAGTCTGTATAAAATTATTAATTCAGGAAAAGAAGCCGCAAGACTGACTCATATTAAACCCGGTCAGACTTTCTCTATTGCTCTGAACAATGACAATGATATTATCCAGTTAGAATTTCAAATAAATAAAGTCGATACTTTATTTATTAGCCAGCATGATAAAGGCTATAGTTCTGAAATTCGCAGTAAAGAGATTGAAACTCGTCAGCAGTTTACTGCCGGCATAATTAATAACTCACTATTTGCAGCAGGACAGAAAGCCGGACTAAACAGTACCATGATTATGCAGCTGGCGCACATTTTTGGCTGGGATATTGATTTTGCTCTGGATATCCGTAAAGGAGATTCTTTTGCTATACTCTATGAAGAACGGTATGTTGATGGTAAAAAACTGACTTCCGGTAATATTTTATCCGCAGAGTTTGTCAATCAGGGTAAAGTCTTTCGTGCCATCCGTTATTCTGATGCCTCTGGTCATACTGACTACTATTCTGAAAAAGGCTTAAGTATGCGTAAGGCTTTTTTACGTACGCCAGTTGCATTTTCCCGTATTAGTTCACGTTTTTCTACTGGACGTAAACATCCGATATTAAATCGTATTCGTGCTCATAAAGGCGTCGATTATGCCGCTTCACGAGGTACACCTATTAAAGCTGTAGGTGATGGCAAAGTTATATTTAAAGGTCGTAAGGGTGGTTATGGTAGAGTGATCATTTTACAGCATGGCTCAAAATACACTACTTTATATGCCCATATGAGTGCTTATAATAAAAAATTACATACCGGTAGCAGAGTCGAACAGGGGCAAACAATAGGCTATGTTGGCATGTCCGGACTGGCAACCGGTCCGCATCTGCATTATGAATTCAGGATCAATGGCGTACACCGTAACCCATTAACCGTTAAATTACCCAGTGCAGCCCCTATTTCTAAAAAATACCGTGCTGACTTTAAGGTTGCTGCTGAAACACTCATCTCTCAGCTAAAACTGAGAAAGCAGGAAACCATTGCTTTAAACAGTCAATAACTTCAGGCTATCCTGGCCAGGGTTGGAGTGTATGAGCTATTTTATGGGGATAATGTCCGGCACCAGTCTCGATGGTGTGGACGTTGTTCTTGCCGATATTTTTCCTGACGATACAAAATCCTCTGAACAGTCCTCTGTCAATTTTTCTTTTATTGCTGCACACAGTTATCCTGTCCCTCCCCGGTTAAAACAGAAGTTACTGGCTTTGAGTCAGGAACGGCATCAGAATGAACTGGATTCATATGCGCGTCTGGATGTGCAAACCGGGATGTTATTTGCTCATTGCTGCCAGCAGCTATTAAAAACTCAGAATACTTCTACCGCAGAAATTACAGCCATTGGCAGCCATGGTCAAACCTTAAGACATTATCCTGATAGTGATTACCCAACCACCTTACAAATTGGTGACCCCAATATTATTGCCCAGCAGTGCGGCATTACCACGATCGCTGACTTTCGACGCAGAGACATGGCTGCCGGGGGCCAGGGTGCCCCGCTAGTCCCCCCTTTTCATCAGGCTATTTTTCATTCTGAGAAAAAAAACCGGGTTATTTTAAATATTGGTGGCATTGCCAATATTACCTTTCTGTCCGCCAAAGGACATCAGGTGACCGGCTATGATACTGGACCGGGCAATGGTTTAATGGATGACTGGTGTTTAAAGCATTTTAACTGTTCATATGATCCTGCCGGACAACAGGCTGCTAAAGGTCAAATCCATTCGCAGTTATTGACTCAGATGCTGAACGATCCTTATTTTACTCAGGCACTGCCCAAAAGTACCGGCAGAGAGTACTTTTCTTATCAATGGATTATTAAGCAATTACATAACACAGGAACAGACATTGATCCCTCTGATGTATTAAGAACCCTGCTGGAACTTAGCTGTATTTCGATTCGAAATGAAATCAGTTTGCTGCCGGAAAAAATTGAGGAGGTACTGGTGTGCGGAGGTGGTGTTAGAAACCTGTACTTAATGCACAGATTGCAGGAACTGCTACCGGACAGTTTAATTGCCTCCACTGAAAACTATGGTCTGCATCCAGACTGGGTGGAAGCCTGCGCCTTTGCCTGGCTGGCCTATCGAACATTACATGGTCTGACCGGCAATCTGCCTGCTGTCACTGGGGCAGATCGGGAAGTAATATTGGGCGCTATCTGGCCACATCATTCCCCCTGACCAGACAAACTATATTAGCCCATAATTAACGCTGTTCCATGGGTATATAGACACGTTGCTGCTTACCCG
>JALSUJ010000668.1 GCA_027071355.1 Gammaproteobacteria bacterium
TATCTGAGTTGGTCTAAAAATTCGATTATCCTTAAGCTGCTCACGCCAGTGAGCCAGCCATCCGGCACTACGGGCAATAGCAAAAATCGCCGTAAACTGATTTTCCGGAATACCCATTTCTTTATATAATAGTCCGGAATAATAATCGACATTGGCATAAACACCCTTTTCTGCCAGTCGATCTTCTGCTGCTTTTTCTAATGCTTCGGCAATTTCAAACATAGGATTAATATTTCCACCACGCGCTTCACGCAACTCGTTAATTAAGCCCTGAAGAATAGTTGCTCTGGGATCTTTCACCTTATATTCACGATGTCCCATGCCCCAGATCTTACCTTTTTTCCGGAGTTGATCATCAACAAATTTAGCCGCATTTTCCGGCCGCCCAACCTGCTGCAGCATATCCAGTACTTTTGCATTGGCACCGCCATGTAAAGGACCTGATAAACAACCAATAGCCGAGGAGATGACACTATATGGCGCCGAGAGTGTTGAACCATTGACCAGTACAGAAAAAGTGGATGCATTAATCGTATGTTCGGCATGCAGAATAAGACAGACATCCAGTATTTTTGCCAGCAATGGGTCAGGTTCCAGACCCGTCAGCATATATAGAAAACTTTCAGCATAAGACATATCATAACGCATAGGAGGCGGTTCATAGCCTTTGGCAATATGCTTCCAGGTCGCAACCAGAGTCCCCATGCGGGCAATAATTTTAACAGTAGCGGAATTAACATAATCCAGATCAGTACAAATATCTGCATCAATCAAACATTCACTGCCCTGGTAAAACATCCCCAGACTGGACACAGCCGTCTGTAGCATTAACATAGGATCCGCTGAAGCCGGCAGGTTCTTCATTAGGGCCATCAGATGATATTTGAGTGCTCGATTAGTTTGCAATTTGCAGGAAAAATCATCTAATTGATTTTTTTTAGGCAATTGACCATTTATTAATAACAGGACAGTCTCTTCAAAGGTACTATTTGCCGCTAATTCTTCAATGGGATAGCCACGATAAAACAATATCCCCTGGTCACCATCAATACTGGAAATATTAGATTTGGTCGCAGGAACGCCTGCCAGTCCGGGTAGATATTCATTCATAACTAACCCCCCCTCTATTAAAATAATTAGTCTACATTGTAACTATTTAGCATAAATTACCGTATCTTCCTGCAGGGCCTGTATTTTCGGGGACGCTCAAGCACATCCATGTGTCGCTTTATCTCGGCATCCTGCCTCCATAAACCCCGTAAACACAGGCCCTGCAGAAAGATAC
>JALSUJ010000669.1 GCA_027071355.1 Gammaproteobacteria bacterium
AAGGATTTTCCAGAACATTTTGACTTCACCCGTACGGTGAGTACGAATAAAGCCAAAATAACCTGTAAAACCCTTTATCTCCAGCACCTAAGACTGTTTCGTTACGATGTCAACTGATTTTTCTAGGATTATACATATCTCCTACGCTTGAAAGAGACTGTTTTTTTGTATTCTTGCATGCTTGATACCTTACGAATTCCAGCCCAGGTGCCTTTGTAATAGGGGATGACATTGCGGTCTGTCCAATCAGTTACGACATCGCCAACGTTGCCATTAAAGTAACCGAACATCATAAAAGTATGACCTTTTTTCATGTCTGGCTCAAGATAGGCCATCCCAAATGTTGAACCATAATCATTATAAATTTCAACGACATCACCTGACTCTATTCCAAGTTCGGCGGCATCATCCGGGTTGATTTCAATGGGTGCCATTGGGTAACGACTGGTTCTGAATTCAATGCGCTGATCATGGAAAGCCGTCTGGAAAATATGGTTTGTTCGACCATTGTTAATCCAGAATGGATATTTTTTGCGCTGTGCTTCTACGGTTGCTGGCAGGCCTGTCCAGGGTGATGGCAAAAAGTGAGCCTTACCATCTCTGGTACTGAATTTATTATCGGTATAATTCATAGCCGTACCAACCAATTTACCATTCTTATATTCCTTAACCGGTAACTGTACACCATTATTACCCATTTTGCGCAGTCGATCATAGGTGACCAGACTACCGGTTTTACCGCCCTGGCTATCAATTCCTTCTGGTTTTCTAAAACCATCATTAAAGGCATCTTCTTCCGTTTTCCAGTCAAAGCCGGAAAAACGTTTAGCCATTTCAGCGTTACCTTCATTCTCATATAAGGATTTAACTGTATTAGCAATTTCAGCAGCAATCAGGCAGTCAGGTTTTGCAGTTCCCGGTGCAGCCATAAACTTCTCAGTCAAACGCATGCGTCGTTCACCATTCATTGAGGTTAGATTCATTTCTCCTGGAATAGTGGCCGGCAACATTAAATGTGATGCCTGAGCAAATTTAGTGGGATAAATATCAATGGTCGTGATAAATAATCCACCTCTGTTACTGACCGCATCATAAATGGCATCGGCAATATCATCAATTGAGCCGCCTCGAACTTTAGTCATGGCTTCTCTTACAATATTTGCTCGACGATACAATGTTGTACGGTATTCCTGTGCATTCAGTGTTGATTGAAATGCATTACAGGCCCAGACTGTCAGCATTTTACCATTACCATTCATAATTTCCTGATCAATGAATGGTGCTGGTCGAGGTCCTGGATAAGGCGGTCTGGCATAACCTTCCTGATGTCCGCCCAGTCTGCAAACACCGGTTCCTCGACGCCCCACATTGTGGGTTGCTAAAACCAGATCAACCAGTGCTGACTGAATACGATAATTATCATTACCCCAGATTATGCCTTTTTCATAAAGATGAGCAGTACGCGGACGATGACCGGATTTTTTTGGTTTATAACACCACTGGGCAGCTTTTTGTAAATCAGCTTCTGATACACCGGTAATTTTACTGCACTCTGACAGACTTATTTGGTTGGCTTTCAGTGCCTTTTTAAAACCACTGGTATGTCTGGCAATAAAATCTTTATCATGCCAGCCTTTATCAACAACATAGGTTAGTAAGCCATTAAACAAAGCGGTATCAGTACCCGGATTGATTTGCAGGTGAAGCATATTTTTACCTGCATTTTGTTCAGCAATTGCCGTCGTTAGAGAACGGCGGGGATCAACAAAAATAACTTTCGCCGCTTCTGCTGTTTCACCGGGAAACCATTTTTGTTTTTTACTAACGGTTCCACCCTGAATATTGGGCAGGGCATGAGCCAGAAAGTAATTTGACTGGGTTTCATAAGCATTAGCACCAATAAACATCAGGGTATCAGCCACTTCTGAATCTTCATAACTGTTATTAAGTTCACCCACACCCATATCTCGTGTGGCATGGCACTCTGAGTTATAAGCTGGACGGTTATGAATTCTAACCATTTGAGTTTTAATGGCAGAAAACATCAGTTTTCCACTACCCCAGGTATTTTCAAAGCCACCACCGCCACCACCGTGATCAAATACATTGAACATAATCTGATCCTGACCATCTCGATCCAGAATCCGTTTCATAACGCCTGCATAGACTTGCATGGCTTTATCCCAGTTAACATCAACCCAGTCATCACCAGTAAACAAATGCGGGTTTTTAAGTCGGTCTCGGGTGGCGCCTGTGGAATTATATAAAACAGTGGCCATTTGTCCGCCACGCGTAGAAGACAACCCCTGGTTCACCACACACTCCCTGTCAGGAACCACCATGACATTATATTCGCGATCATCATCTTTGATCTGATTAACCATAGCTGGGGTTAGAATATTTTGCATGGGTCCAATCTGACGACGAAAGTCAAGACCAAGGGCATTCTGATCAGGTGAACGACCTCCTTCCATATTAACAGGCCATTTATAAACATGATAACCACAGCCAACAATACAGAAGTGACAGGTCATATTGGTTTTTTTAGCTCCAACAGGAGGCAAAGGTAAACGATCTTTATGTGACATAATAATGCTCCTGTTAAAGAATATTGGCCTGACGTCCGTAAATAAGACCATCAACAGCGATAGCAGAAACCGTATCATTGTCACTATTGTAACTCAGCTGAATAACGGGTAGATTTTCAGTCGCCTGGCCAGTAACCATCTGACCTTCTTTTTCACTATCAAAAACACTAAAATGGCAAGGACATTTAAAGTTGCGTGAAGATGCATCATAAGCCAGGGGGCAGCCCATGTGGGCACACATGGTGCTATAAGCCACAATATCCTTATCTGGCCCTACACCTCCTGGTACCGGGTAGCCCATACGGATCATTGTACAGGGAGAACTTTCATCCGGGTAGGTAAAACTGACCGCTTTATTGATTGGTATTTTTTTTGCGTTGCCCAGACTTTTAACTGGATAGGGTAATACCGTTGCCCCCACAGCCTGTTCATTTGACCTGGCCATCACCTGACCAGGAATTACTGCAGTTGCACCAGCTGCTGCAACCCCGCCCCCAACTTTAATAAAATTTCTTCGACTCAAATCTGTCATTTTACCATCCTCCGTTTTTTTAATTATCTGTTTCCGTCATAATGGAACTCGTTATCAAGCAACGAAGTTCCTACGGGGTATGACAGAAAGAAAAACTATGCCTTTATACAATTTGCTACTACAAATGTCAGCCTATTATTTATTCTTAATTGGTTGCATAAACCAGTTCATCGGTATTATGAGTTAATAATACTTTCCAGTCCCGTTTAAGAAACAGGCGAGCACCGACAAATGAAAAGATCAGTATCCCAATTAACAAGCTGGAATAAACTAATGCCCAACCAGTTTCAGTCCACCCAAATTTATCGTTAGCCCATTCAGCTATAGTAATATAGCTTGTTAAGCCCTCACCAAAAATTACCTCATCAATAGCTTCTTTATTAAGCGTGTAGGGCAGGTAACCGAAATAAAAACCAGGTAAGGCTGCTAATGCTGTACAATAACCCAAACCCAGACGAGCATAAGTTCGCACTTCACAGCCAATCATTAATACTGCACCCATTCCCAATAAAGGGCCACCAAGAATGTGTCCCCAGTACAGGCCTTCTTCACCGGAAGCATTGGGTATAGTACCTTCTCCCCATATCCATGATGCCATGATAAACAGATTAAATACCACAATAGCAACCATAAAGCCCTGAAGAGGTAACATACCGCGAAACATGCGATAGGTGCTTTCTGGTATACCACAACGAGTATAAAATTCACGACTGGTTATACAGGCTTCCGGCGCCATTACAGAGCATTCTGTGCCAAAACCTGTTTTTGCAATACCAACGCCCAGTAAAATACCTGAAGCAGCAAGCCAGCCAATTTCAGTTAAACCGATTGATTCAAGTGAACCGGAAATATCACCTGTCAGGCCATAGTAAAGCGGTACCAAAAGAAATACCAGTAAAAAACCGGTAAGTATGATATGTACTGGATTTTTCCAGGCTGAATAGTGGCAATCATAACCCGGACACGGGTTGTCATGACTGTCAGCATGTTTTTTGGCAATGGCACGGGTTTCCTGGTGACGCAAATAGCCACCCATTCCTAACGAAGTTATAATTTTGAATGCAAGAAATGCAAATGGGATGCCGGTGAATAATACTACCCATGAAGCAATACTCATAGATGGAATACCGCCTAGAAAATGATGTGTTGTACATCCTCCTGCTAGACGAGTACCAAATGAAAAAACAAAACCACCGACAAAGGCCAGTAACAGCATACGGCCATCGTATTTAACCCAGGCCCGGGATTCTTTTTCACCTACTGCAACCATGCGGGCACCGAGTACAGCAAATATAATTAACCAGTACACACCGGGTTCATAAACACGCCCAACCCAGTCAATATTAAAAAATTCTTTTTCGATAACGGCAAACATCTGGGCAAAGCCCGTGGTCACCACAATAAACATATCATAATGATAATAAAAAACGATTTCTGCCAGGCCAACAAAAAGGCCACCAAGCCAGAAAGGCCATTGACGGGTAATAAGTGAACGGAACATGGGATACCTCTTTAAAAAACTGGCCAGTAACGCGTTACTAGCCAGATGACATTACATTATTTAGTCGACCCTGAAAAAAGATAATCTTCACAACTCAACAGATTATCGTACAGTATTAGTTGTAATTTTATTGTTCATGATCAAATTGTTATCTGT
>JALSUJ010000670.1 GCA_027071355.1 Gammaproteobacteria bacterium
CAACTAGTTAATAATAAAATTTATAATAATATTGCTTATATAAAACTGCATTAAAATTACAATTACAACTGACAGTTAAGCATTTTATAAAAAAATGAATATCACAAAAGGCTTTAATGCTGTTTTAATTTTAAATACCGTATTGTGAGCTTTAAAGTAAATTAATATTCATTAATATAACTATATTAGTTACCTCATTCCTTCCAGAATTATATAAAGTATTTTAGATTAACTTATTAACGATTTTGTTTAATTAAGTTGATTCAGAAGATTTATTTAATATGTATTTTAACAAAACAAACTACTACCATTTTATCAGGAGATAATATCTTATGGCTCATGTCGTTATTATTGGTGCTGGAACCGGAGGTATGCCCTGTGCATACGAAATGCGCGATGCGTTAAGCAAAGATCATCAGGTCACTATGATTAGTGAGAACGAAACGTTTGATTTTACCCCGTCAAACCCATGGATTGCAGTTGGCTGGAGAACAAGAAAAGATATCAGTTTTGAAATCCGCCCCTATCTTGAAAAGCGCGGCATTAATTTTATTTCTCACAGAGTTGAAAAAATTGACGCTGAAAATAATGAGTTGACTCTTAATAATGATGAGAAAGTATCTTATGATTATCTCATTATTGCTACCGGTCCAAGACTGGCTTTTGAAGAAGTTGAAGGTTCTGGTCCCTCTGCACATACACAGTCAATCTGCAGCCTGCCCCACTCCGAAACAGCTTTTGAAGATTTTGAAAAACTGGCCGCAAATCCCGGACCTGCCGTTGTCGGTGCAATGCCTTTTGCCAGTTGTTTCGGCCCGGCATACGAATATGCCTTTATTCTTAACCGTGAATTACAAAAACGTAAGCTTAGAGATAAGGTCCCAATGACATTTGTAACCTCAGAACCTTATATTGGTCATCTGGGTCTGGGTGGTGTCGGTGATTCCAAGGGCATGCTTGAATCAGAACTGCGTCAGCATGATATCAAGTGGATCTGTAATGCCAAAACCACCAAAATTGAAGCGGGTAAAATGTATGTTGATGAACTTAATGATGATGGTTCTATCAAACAGCAGCATGAACTGGAATTTAAACATGGTATGATGCTGCCCGCATTTAAGGGTGTTGATGCAGTGGCCAGTGTTGAAGGCCTATGTAATCCACGTGGCTTTGTTATTGTTGACAAACAGCAGCGCAATCCTAAATATCCTAATATCTTTTCAGCCGGTGTCTGTATTGCTATTCCACCAGTTGAAGCAACACCTGTCCCTACAGGTGCACCTAAAACCGGATATATGATTGAATCTATGGTAACCGCCATTGTGCATAATATTTCTGACGAATTAAAAGGCACTGAACCGACTCATGAAGGTACCTGGAATGCTATCTGTCTGGCAGACATGGGTAATACCGGTGCGGCATTTGTGGCTATCCCTCAAATTCCACCTCGTAATCTGGCCTGGTTCAAGAAAGGTAAATGGGTACATCTGGCAAAAATCGGTTTTGAAAAATACTTCATCCGTAAGATGAAATCCGGTTCCAGTGAACCTATTTATGAAAAATATCTGCTTAAAGCACTGGGTATTAATCGCCTTAAATAAGCGCTTAAATATCTCCTGCAATTTTAAAGCCCTTTTTCCTCTCCTGTTCGGAGCTGGAATAAGGGCTTTTTTATTCGCTGATTCGGTACACTTCTACCACATTGGGTAATTGACTAATCCGATTTAATGCCCGACTTAACTGGGCAATCCCTGCAATTTCCAGAGTCAGACGCATTCTGGCTGAATAATCTGCTTTATTGGTTGAGGTATTGACTCCTAACACGTTAATTTCCAGATTAGCCAGAATGGCGGTAATATCCCGTAATAAACCCTGCCGATCCATGGCAATCAACTCTATCATCACGGTATAACATTGATTAATTTCATGATTCCATTCAACCTCAATTAAACGCTCACTGTTTTCTTCCAGTGCATGCTGAACATTATGGCAGTCACTTCTATGAATAGTTATACCTCGGTGCCTGGTAATAAAACCAACAATTTCATCGCCAGGTACCGGTTTGCAGCATTGGGCAATCTGGGTCAGAACATTATCCACCCCGTAAATAGTCACATCCCCGGACCCCTGTGGTAACAGTTCTATAGTCTGCTGTACAGGTGCCTCGGGAAGCTGGCTGGCTTCATCATGATGCCCGCCTATTTCCTGTATAGTGCCAGCAATCTGTCCGGTAGTAATTTCACCACGACCAATTTCTGCAAATAGCTGCTCAGCTGAGTCCAGTTGAAATCTTTCTGCCAGTTTGTCATGGGAGATATTTGAAATAGCCAGGCGATGCAGTTCTTTTTCCAGAATTTCACGCCCAGCCAGCATATTTTGTTCATAGTTCTGTTGTTTGAACCAGTGCCTGACTTTTGCTCTGGCTCTGGATGTTTTCAAATAGCCCAGTTGTGGATTCAGCCAATCCCGACTGGGAGAACCATTTCTGGTGGTAAGAATTTGCACCTGCTGACCACTTTTGAGTTCATAAGTTAAGGGCACCATTTTGCCATTAACCTTCGCTCCACGACATCGAGCCCCAACTTCGGTATGTACATAAAACGCAAAATCCAGCGGCGTAGCGCCCTGCGGCATATCAATAATTTCACCGTCAGGTGTCATCACATAGACCCGATCCTGAAAAACTTCTGACTTAAAGCGGTCAATAAAATCACCCGCATCTTTTTCTTCGTCTTTCCATTCCAGTAATTGTCTGAGCCAGGCTATTTTCTGTTCATAATGGCCGCTCTGTTTGCCCCCTTCCTTATAACGCCAGTGTGCCGCCACTCCGTATTCAGCGTGCTTATGCATTTCATAGGTACGAATTTGAATTTCCAGAGTTTTACCCTGAGGGCCAATGACAGCGGTATGAATAGACTGGTAATTGTTTTCCTTGGGTGTGGCAATATAATCATCAAACTCATAGGGAATGTGTCGCCAGATAGTATGCACGACACCCAGTGCATGATAACAGTCCTTCAGTTTGTTCACATGAATACGAACCGCTCTGAGATCGTATAACTGATGAAAGCCAAGATGCTTTCGCTGCATTTTTTTCCAGATACTGTAAATATGCTTGGAACGCCCCGTAACCTCTCCTTCTATATTGTTTTTTTTAAGATTATCCTGGATGATCTTAACCACGTCTTCAATATATTTATCTCTATCCACCTTGCGTTCGGCAATGTACTTGGCAATTTTTTTATAATTAACCTCATCCAGATAACGAAATGCCAGATCTTCCAGCTCCCATTTTAATTGCCAGATCCCCAGACGATTAGCCAGAGGTGCATAAATTTCAGCAGTTTCACTGGCTATAATTTTCTGCTTACCCGGCGGTAAAGACTCCAGAGTGCGCATATTGTGCAGACGATCAGCCAGTTTAATCATAACCACCCGAACATCTTTGGCCATAGCCAGTAATAATTTACGTAAATTTTCGGCTTTCAGGCCTTCTTTTTTTATATTTCCATGACGATCAGGTTTTAGATTGGCAAAGGCTTTCATTTTAGTCACACTGTCCACCAGTGTGGCTACTTCTGAACCAAACACCTGTTCCAGTTGTTCCAGAGTAACGTCTGTATCCTCCACAACATCGTGCAGTAATGCAGCCATCAGTGAGGGTGTGTCAAGGTTCAGAGACAGTAGAATTTCTGCTACCGAAATAACATGAAAGACATAGGGCTCGCCCGAAGCACGCACCTGATCCTTATGTGCTTGCTCAGCAAACTCAAATGCCTGCCTTAAAGCAACTAAATCAATATTTGCCTGTAATTCTCTGATTTTTCCTTCTAAAGCATTAAAACGCTCCAGAGGCGTATCATGAATATCAGCAACCGCTTCTACATAAACCATGAAATTGCACTACTCTTCAAAAAGGTAATTACTCAGTATAATTTACCGTATCAGGTTATAGAGTGTAAAATCAGTGACCAAGTACCCGGTTATTATTAATAAACGGTTTTATTAATTGGCTCAGACTACAATTTTAGGTACACTCTTTTTCATTAAACTATATACATACTCAAACATATAAACAAGAGTACACCATAAAGTTATAAAATCTATTACTTTTTTATCAATACTATTGATAATCAGATAAATCAGGTTAAGGAGTCAGACAGATAATGAAGACACTATTTTTCGGTTTATTACTATTCACAGCCAGTATTTCCTGGGCAGCCCAGCAGTTACCGGTACGAGGTATGTCCATGAACGAAGTAATTCAGCAATCCGGCGAACCTCAGAGTCGCAAAGATGCCGTAGGCAATCCCCCTATTACTCGCTGGATATATCAGGATTATAGTGTCTATTTTGAAGGAAATACCGTTATCCATTCGGTTAAAAATAACAAGAAAAGTATAGATTGAACTGACGATAAAGTCTCAGCCTGATTTCTATTTATTTATACCTTCTCTCAGAAGAAGAAGGTACTGACTGTGTATGCCGCTATGCCGTTTGTTTTGATTTAAAATAATAAAAGGTTTTTAAAGCCAGTAAAATAATGGGTGTAGCATGCATCAGCAGGTCAAATATATCCAGAGGCCTGACCAGAGTGCCGGCCATCAGCATATTTATTTTTTCCACTAAATGCGGTTGAGCGCCCATAGGGGCTGTTCCCAGAAAAATGGAAACAATAATAAGCAGCGGAAAGCTGAAATTGTCCAGCCATTTCATAATCTCTTCCTCATAACCACTATTATAACTATAACGGCAACTTTAAAATATACGCCAATAA
>JALSUJ010000671.1 GCA_027071355.1 Gammaproteobacteria bacterium
GCCTTACAGGAGCATATCGACTTTTATGGCGAGGAACAGGGTTTTGAAAAATGGTCGGCATTCTTGCTGACATCACTGGATAAAATCCAGCGCCGCCTGGGGGGGCAGAAACATCGCGAACTTCGTGGCCTGATGCAACAGGCAATACAGCAACAGGTTTCGCAGAATAATACCGATCTGCACCGGCAATGGATAAGCCGCCTGCTATTTGAATATTATGACCCGATGTATGATTATCAGTTAAGTAAAAAACAGGACAGAATTGTATTTACCGGTTCTTCCTCTCAGGTAGTGGATTATTTGCGTCATCTTTTTTAATTTTAATGTGGTTGTACTTTATTAATGCGCATTTTATGGATTTTGCAAAAAACATAGGTAAACTCTATATCATGGGTAAACTCTATATAATAAGTATAAAAATATTCATCTCGTTCCCATGCCCCGCGTGGGAACGAGTAAAAATGCTTCCAGGTAAAAAATTGCAATATCTAAAAGATGACACAACGCCTGTTATTTAACAACCCTGAGGCTGATTCAAAACCCGTCTCACAGGAAAAACTTGAAGAATTAATTGCGCTTCAGAGTGCGCTATTAGCTGCTGTTGTTAGTAGCGAAAAAAGCGATATTTTACTGGCACAATTATGCCGGTTTGCCGAGAAACTGGTGCCAGATTCGGTTGCATCGGTTACATTGTTAGACCAAAACCAACAGCGATTATTTGTTCATACTGCCCCCAGTATTCCGGTCGATGCGATTACCGAGTTGAATGGTCTGGAGGTGGGCGATGGCTCCTGTGGAAACGCGGTGTTCCACAATGAAAATATGTATGTGGTTAATACACTGGACGATATACGCTGGGAGAATCTGCGTGATTTTGCACAACGTTATAAGGTGCATGCCTGCTGGTCGAGTCCGGTGCGTAATGCTGCGAATGAATCGATAGGCAGTTTTGCTTTATCCAGTTTCGCTAAACGCAAACCGGATAATTTCCAGCGTAAACTGCTTACTATCTGTGCTTCTATTAGTGGGATTATTTTGCAGCGTGAAGCTGAGCTGGCTGAAAAGAAACAACACAAACGCCAGCTCTGGGAAAGTAGACAGAACCTTGCGGCAACCATCGATTCGATTGCTGACGGGGTGATCAGTACCGATATTCATGGTGATATTGTCGTCTTTAATCAGCTTGCTGAAGCACTAACCGGCTGGCCGCGCAAGATGGCAACAGGACAGAATATTGATGTAGTCTTTACTCTGTTAAATCGGCAGGGTGAGACAATAGA
>JALSUJ010000672.1 GCA_027071355.1 Gammaproteobacteria bacterium
TCCCCGCAGCCGCGGGGATGAACCGTGACAACCGGGGCAGGCTGGGAACCCGCCCGGGTGTTCCCCGCAGCCGCGGGGATGAACCGGGTTGAACAGTGCGGCAATGATAGAACACTGGGTGTTCCCCGCAGCCGCGGGGATGAACCGTACAGACCATCGAGCAACAGCAAGGCAGCCGCGTGTTCCCCGCAGCCGCGGGGATGAACCGCATGTAACGGCTAAGTCAGATTCCGGCCGCAGGTGTTCCCCGCAGCCGCGGGGATGAACCGATTATTAGCTACTGCAGGTCATCGGGTATCAGGTGTTCCCCGCAGCCGCGGGGATGAACCGCGTCGTATGCCAGCTATAAAATGGCCGATACAGTGTTCCCCGCAGCCGCGGGGATGAACCGGCATGATATGAGCAGCGTAGCCGCTAAAAGAAGTGTTCCCCGCAGCCGCGGGGATGAACCGGAACACAGCAAAGCGGCAGTATCACTCAGCAGGTGTTCCCCGCAGCCGCGGGGATGAACCGTCCGGGGTAACAAACCGGTCCTGTGCCAGCATGTGTTCCCCGCAGCCGCGGGGATGAACCATTCACGCAGGACAACTGACGGGCGGTTTCGTCGTGTTCCCCGCAGCCGCGGGGATGAACCGCCATCTTGGTTTTTGAAATATATCCCAATTGTGTGTTCCCCGCAGCCGCGGGGATGAACCGGCGTCTTTAATAGCTAAACCACTGTCAGACGGGTGTTCCCCGCAGCCGCGGGGATGAACCGAGCTTGTAGGGGTTGTGTTGAGTTCCAAAATAGTGTTCCCCGCAGCCGCGGGGATGAACCGGCCATAGCGAAACCGTTGTTAACGATATGCGGGTGTTCCCCGCAGCCGCGGGGATGAACCGGCAACCTGCCGCTGCAATGGGTATTAAACCAGGTGTTCCCCGCAGCCGCGGGGATGAACCGCAATTAATGATGATTTAACTGCTTTTCTTGAGGTGTTCCCCGCAGCCGCGGGGATGAACCGTCGCCGAGGGCACAGCAAGCAAAACCATTGAAGTGTTCCCCGCAGCCGCGGGGATGAACCGGCCATGAGAATTATCGGCTCTGCCTTATCGGAGTGTTCCCCGCAGCCGCGGGGATGAACCGTTATTTAGACTGACGAAAATATATAATATTCGGTGTTCCCCGCAGCCGCGGGGATGAACCGATCCCCAGGAAAAGCAGGCGGTCAAAATGAACGTGTTCCCCGCAGCCGCGGGGATGAACCGAAAATCTTATCATAGTTTCATATCATAAGTAAGTG
>JALSUJ010000673.1 GCA_027071355.1 Gammaproteobacteria bacterium
TCGTCAAGAACATGCGTCGGGACAAGGGCTTCTACTGGGTAAAGGCGATCGTCTCGGGTGTCTACAAAAACGGTGAACTTGTTGAGTACAAATCACTGCGAACCCCGGCTACCTATGAGGAGAAGCTCGAAGCGCAGAGACGTTATGACAAGATGCGTGCCGAAGCAGGCGAAGGTGTACGCAGGGTTGTGTACGAATAATAGAAATCCATCATTCCTGCGCAGGCAGGAATGACTGGTTGCTTGACATTGTAGATAAATCAGACTACCTTTTCATAATTAATTCAACATTCAACATTCAACATTCAACATTCAACATTCAACATTCAACATTCAACATTCAACATTCAACATTCAACATTCAACCAATGACCTACATCAACAAACTTTCCAAATTAACTATGTTAAAATGCAGACACTATAAAATATCTTTCAAGGACATACTATGAATGTATCGAGTATCGTTGTACAGACCCTGCCGAAATTTCTCGACGAAGTGGTCGAAGCACTCAAGAACACACCGGAGTGTGACTACCACTTTCATGATGAAAAAGGGCGTATCATTATCACGATCGAGGGTGAGGGTGTCAGTGAAGAGCTGAAAAAACTGCATGTCATCGAGGAGATCCCACACGTCATCGCGGCAGACATGCAGATGGCCTACAGTGAAGATGAACTTGATGAGCACATGCAGATCATCGATGATGCCGAGGTCGTACCAAAGATGCTGAACGAAGAGAACGTAAACGTTAAAGATATCGTCTATAACGGTGACCTGAAGAAAAAAGACCTTGAGGTCTTTGCTGAAACGCTGAAGAGACAGTAAGATGGCGGTCATATTTACATCGACCATTAAGATGGATGAGGAGAACAACTGGTACATCGAGCTTAAAGACATGGTGGACCTGCGTGTGGCCAACTGTAAGAGTATGGACGAGTATGCTGAGAAGGTCGAGGACTTCGGCAGCGACTACGGCGGGAACATAGACAGTGTCAACTGGTATAAAGATGACAACGTACCCCCTGTTGTTATGGATGAGATCAGGCAGAAGATGGCGGACCACAAAGCCGAGATCGAAGAGAAGAACGGCGGACCGCTTATCAAACCTGAAGAGTAAGCTCTTTTTGGGAGCATTGCAACATATTCAAAAGTGTTGTATGTTCCATCTTTCAGTAAACATCTCTTCATTTGCCAACTAATCAAGGGCGATATATCACTGCTCCTATAATCACAAACTAATCACTAAACCATTACAATGATAGAGCGTAGGTTGTAAACCGCCTAAAACAGGGCTTTTGTCATTGGCTATTCGTTAGTAATCTTGACATAGGTCAAAAAGTAAGTGCCCTAATAGGAATATAATTTACCGATATCTTTACTATAAGGAAGTGAATATGAGAAAGTTAGTATTATCGTTGGCGGCTACTCCGCTGATTCTGGGTTCGATGGCAGTTTCTGCGCAAGCAGCAGATGACGTAGCAACAGGTGCTGCAGCAGACAGTGGTTTTAATATCTTTAGTGATGTTAAGTTTAAGGCTGAATTACGTCCACGTTATGAGTTTACAGATCATAAAGCGATCTCAGGTGCATCTAGCACAGCTGTGGATTTAAATGGTAACCTAATTCAAAGAGATGCTGGTAGTTCTTTTACTAATAGAACTAACTTAAACCTTACAGGAACACTGTTTGAAGTAGATGGTCTTGTTGGTACGGTTGAAGTCAACTCAGTGAATGACTTTAATACACTTGACCAGCAAAATCACCAAACAGCGGCTGAAGCTGATGTTGCCAAGATGACTCAGGCTAACATCTCTTATACGGCTGCGGGCGTTACTGGTATTGTTGGTCGTAAGACACTGAACCTGGATAACCAGCGTTTTATCGGTTCAGTTGGCTGGAAACAAAACTTTCAGACACTTGACTTAGCAGCAGTTGCATATGGTATTGGTGATTTCAATATTATTGGTGCATATGTCTATGGTGTCAATGCCATTGGTGATGACGGTTATGGCACAAGAGGCTTGGTTTATAATGGTAAAACAGCGTCAGGTAGCACGACTTCTGCTGCTATTAATGCTTCGTATAAGATCATGGATCCTATTAAATTGACAGGTTATGCATATCTACTTGGAAGTGTTTCCGACACTTATGGTTTAGCTGCTACTGGTAAGGTCAAAATGGGTGACAGTGCTAAACTTAATTATCGTGCAGAATTTGCTATGCAGACAAAAGCATCATTAGAGCACACTCAACTGGGTCCAAAATCAGGAAGTGATAATGTTAATTCAGCATATGTAAACCTGGATGTTGGCGCAAATATCAGTGGTTTTCTTGTTGGTTTGAACTATGAAGTCTTGGGAGCTAATGCTGATCTAGATAAAACTTCAGGTAAGTCAAAAGCTACTGGATATGGATCATTCCAAACACCATTGGCAACCAAACACAAATTCAACGGTTGGGCAGATCAGTTCCTTGCGACTCCTGAAACCGGTTTGGTAGATATGAATATTCGTGGTGGGTATCAATTTGAAACTGCAGGTAAGATCATCGGTATCTATCACCTATTTGGTGCAGCTGCAGACAACAAGGCTTTAGTAGCTGCTAATGATATTAAAGCTGGTGATGCATACGGATCTGAGTTTGATATTGCATATTCAGTAAAACTTCCAAATGTAAATAATGTTGGTCTTCTTGTAAAAGGCGCAATGTATATGGATGATTCTAGTAATGCTGTGACTCCTGACGACACAACACTTGCATGGGTGCAACTAGACTACAAATTCTCTTCAAAATAATATAACCGTTTAAGCACGATTATATCTCCTCAGGAGAGACAAGACTTTAGGGTCTTGGTCTCTCACCTCTCATTCTACTCTTAACTGAAATCAAGTAATCAACGCCAATATTGCTCTATAATCCTACTAATATAAACATTGCGATATTCTTTCACCAAGAATAGCCCTATAAAGCGAATCATTTATGAAAAAACTAATCGACAGTTATGATAGAGAAGTTAACTATATCCGCGTTTCCGTGACGGAACGTTGTAATTTTCGTTGTCAGTACTGCATGCCGGAAAAGCCTTTCTCGTGGGTCCCTAAAGAGAACCTTTTAAGCTTTGAAGATATGTTTGAGTTTATGAAAGTCTGTATAGACGAGGGGATCAACAAAATCCGTATCACGGGTGGTGAGCCGCTTCTTCGTGAGGACCTGGACAAGTTCATCAAGATGATCTACGACTATGAACCGACCATTGACCTGGCGATGACGACCAATGCCTACCTTCTCAAGGGTGCTGCACAGAAGCTCAAAGATGCGGGACTTAAACGCATCAACGTCTCTATAGACACTTTAATACCGGAAGTTGCGGAGAAGATCGCTCAGAAAGACGTTCTTAAAAATGTGCTCGACGGTGTGGATGAAGCACTCAGGGTCGGTCTGAAGGTCAAGGTGAACATGGTCCCGATGAAAGGGATGAACGATAATGAGATCCTGGATGTCTTGGAGTATTGTAAAGCACGCGGTATGACGGTTCGTTTCATAGAATATATGGAAAATGTACATGCTTCTGTGGACATCAAGGGGATGAAAAGTGATGAGCTTTTAGCCCTGATCAGTGAGCGATATAGTTACAAAGATGAAGGTCTTGAAAACCAATCGCCATCACACTACTACTCAACAGAAGATGGCTACCGTTTCGGCATCATTGAGCCGTATAAAGACGACTTTTGCTCGACGTGTAATCGCATCCGTATTACAGCAGAGGGCGACCTCATACCGTGTCTCTATTTTGATGAAGCTATGAGCATCCGCGAAGCGATTCGTAAAGGTGACATTAAAACGGCAGCAGCAGTACTCAAAGAGGTCGTACGCACAAAACCGGAGAAAAACCGCTGGTCCGAAGAGGATGGTGAGTCATCCAGCCGCGCCTTCTACGAAACAGGTGGGTGATGCGTAGCATCGAGAAGATGCTATAATGAAGTTAAAGAAAGGATTAACAATGCAAGTATCAATAGACGTACAAGATGACTTATATGAACAAGTACTCAACAGCGGTATAGATATGCAGAGTGAATTCAACGACTATCTTCGTAGACAGATAGAAGAAAACGATTATCAACGTTCTAAACAATTTCAAGAAGATAAAGCTGATATTGAAGAAGCACTACAAGAGTTGAAAAGTGGAAAAGTCAAAGCTTTGACGCATGAAGAGGTGTGGAGCACAATAGAAAATAATTTTCAAGAGCACTAATGAAAATCATCTATTCACCGCGTTATCTAATTGCTTTGGAGTCTATTCAAGCATACATCTCTCTTGATAGCGTATCTCGAGCTAAAGATTTTGTAAAAAACTTAAAAATAGAAATTACAAAGATAGCAGATATGCCTTATCGTTATAGAAGTTCTATCTATTCGGAAAATAAAAATATTCGTGATCTGATTTATAAAGGATATACCATTATATTTTATATAGATGAAGAAGAACAGGCGATTACTATTCTAGGTATTAAAAAATATAGAGAGCATTTTTGATTTATTTGGTAGAACACTTTTTTTCGATACAAGGTGAAGGGCGTTACGTTGGCGTGCCATCTCTTTTTTTACGTTTTGGCGGTTGTAACATGCGTTGTGAAGGGTTTGGCTGTTCACAAGAGACACCTTCTGGCGCACAAGTCGTAGGCTGTGACACGGTGTATGCGGTCAATAGAGAACATTTTTCGCAAAACTGGATAGAGATAGCCGATGCTTCACAACTGACAGCCG
>JALSUJ010000674.1 GCA_027071355.1 Gammaproteobacteria bacterium
GGCCGGGCGTATTTCGGGCATTACGCCGGCCAGTATTTCTTTATTGCTGGTGTACTTAAAGAAAAAACAGAAAATGGATAAAACGGCGTAGACCATTTGTTCAATAGTTTTTACAGGAGTCTTTTCAGCGAAAATAATCAATAAACCACGCAAGGAAAATAAGATGAAAAAAATAATTTATATCGCGCTGTTAGTCGCCAGCTGTTTTCATATTAGCCTGGTGCAGGCCAGTGATAATTATATTAATAAGAAAAGCCCATACTCTGTACCTGTGACGCTGGATCGATTGCAGTCAGCGCTGGAATCCAAAGGTATTACGATTTTTGTTCGGGTGGATCACGGGGCCGGTGCCAAAAAAGTCAATACGCCCCTGCAGGAATCACAACTGCTGATTTTTGGAAATCCTAAACTGGGCTCGCCTCTTATGAAAGAAGCACCAATGATGGGGCTGGATTTACCCATGAAAGCACTGGCCTGGAAAGATGCCAATGGCCAGGTATGGCTGAGTTATTTAAAACCATCGGTTTTACAGAACCGGCATCAGTTAAAACAAACCGGCATTATTAAAAAGATGGCGGGCGCGCTAAATGCCATGACAAATAAAGCCATTGAAAAATAGTTTTATTATTCAGGAAGGCCTGATAATTTATGGCATCATATCAAGATACCAGCATGTTTCATGCAGAATTAATCAACGATTTCCTAAAACACTATTTGAGGGAGCCATTGGCTCCCTTTATTATGAAGGAAGTTCTGATCAATTCGTGAACTCACATTTCACGTCATATATATTATGTGTGCCATTGTCGTTAAAGCATAGAGTGGCCAGGGTTACGGATAAAAATCTGTATGCTGAAGCTGGACAATCGGCAGCTAAAATGACACTGTTATAAAATTATTGAATAAGGAATTTATATGGATACTGCAACTATTGTTTTTCTGGTTATTGTTGTTGGCCTGGTGTTTTATATTATTGGCATCTACAACCAGCTGGTGACTTTAAAGAATCGTTACAAAAATGCTTTTGCCCAGATCGAGGTGCAGTTAAAGCGTCGCTATGATCTGATTCCGAATTTAATTGAAGTGGCTAAAGGCTATATGAAGCATGAGCGGGAAACCCTTGAAGCGGTTATCGCCGCCCGTAATAATGCGGCTAATAATCTGGCATCCGCCGCCGCTGATCCATCCAACCCACAGGCGATTCAGGATCTGGTCAATTCAGAAGGTGCCCTGGCCGGCGCCATGGGAAAACTGAATATTGTCATGGAGGCCTACCC
>JALSUJ010000675.1 GCA_027071355.1 Gammaproteobacteria bacterium
CATATAAGCATAATAGCCTGCCGAATATCCTCCGGCAAATATATGGGAGAAATAAGTACTGCGATAACGTACCACAATGGCATCAATTAGTCCAAGTTTATCCATAGCAGCTTTTTCAAACTCATTTACATCGCCGGTGAAAGGTTCCGTAATGGTGTGCCAATCCATATCTAAATAGGCAGCTGCGGTATATTCTGTAATGGCAAATCCGGAATTGAATTTACCACTGTTTTGTATTTTGGCTATCAGCTCATCAGGAATAGCTTCGTTGGTTTTATAGTTTTTGAAATAAGTCTTCATCACCTCAGGTTCGGAAGCCCAGTTTTCCATTATTTGCGATGGCATTTCCACAAAGTCGCGGGGCACTGCAGTACCCGATAATGAAGTATATTGACAGTCACTCAATAATCCATGCAGCGAATGGCCAAACTCATGAAACAGTGTGCTTACTTCTTCAAAACTCAATAAAGAGGGCTTGTCGGCAGTAGGTTTAGTAAAATTGGTAACAATGGAAATCACCGGAATCACATTGTTGCCATTCTCATAATGTTGTTTACGGAAAGATGTCATCCAGGCACCGCCACGTTTCGACGCGCGAGGGAAGAAGTCCATATAAAGAATTCCCAATACACTACCATCCGGATTTTGAACTTCATAAGCTTCGACATCCTTTTGGTAAACAGGCAGTTTTGTGTTGCGCACGAAATGGATACCGTATAGTTTATTTGCTACATCAAATACAGCGTCTCGAACATTTTCCAACTTAAAATAGGGGCGAAGTTGCTCCTCATCCAAGTCGTATTTTGCTTTACGCACTTTCTCGCTGTAATACCACCAATCCCAGGGCTTAATTTCTTCAATATTCGCCCCTTCTTTATCAGCCAGCTTTTTGAGTTCTACACGCTCTTTCTTGGCCATTTCCAGTGCTTTTGGCATTACTTGGTCCATTAACTTAAATACATTCTCCGGTGTTTTAGCCATATTATCATCCAAAATAAAAGAAGCATGATTCTTATATCCCAATAAATTGGCTTTTGCCAACCGAAGATTTACCATTTTCTTCACAATAGCCTTATTGTCTTGTGCATTATTATTATCCCCACGCATGATATAGCCCTTGAACAATTTTTCACGCAACGACCGATTATTAGCATAGGTGATAAAAGGAATCAAGCTTGGTTTATCCAAAGTAAACAGCCAGCCTTTTGCATGACCATGCTCTTCGGCATTGGCTTTTGCAGCATCGATAACAGAAGCTGGTAAGCCTGATAAATC
>JALSUJ010000676.1 GCA_027071355.1 Gammaproteobacteria bacterium
TAGCAAAACTTGAGGGGTAGAGCATAGGGGCTAGGTAATCAGCATGTTTGGCTAAGGACTGTATAGTTTGACCTATATTATTATCATCTTTACTCCAACAAACATTTCCATAAATATTTACAGATAATGTGTGTTTTTACTGGTAAAAAGTGAATTTTTTGCCTAAAAATACAGTGATACTTTAAGAAAGCCGTTATTCATTAACTTTTGTTGAAATGAGGGTATCATGGAGAACTAAAATTTACTGAAGTTTTTTTTAGTCTGGCCGATAGTGTTATTAATAAAATTTATAAAAATGACGTAACTATTCAGCATGATTTAAACCTGATAAGAGTATCTTTCTGCAGTGCCTGTGTTTGCGGGGTTTATGGAGGCAGGATGCCGAGATAAAGCGACACATGGATGTGCCTGAGCGTCCCCGAAAATACAGGCACTGCAGGAAGATATGCTGATTTATGCTGAATAGTTACAAAATGACTATCAAAGACCGGAAATATTGAACGGCTATCAGTATTTGAGAATAATTTAGGTTAGAATTGCTGTCCAATTAGAGTGCCTGGCGGGATATTTACCCAGAGGCCGTAAAATCTGAATTATTTTATGTTATTAGCTGGAGGTTGACTTGAATAAAGACATGAAAATCTTGATTGTAGATGATTTTTCGACAATGCGGCGCATTATTAAGAATCTTCTTAGAGATCTTGGATTTACAAACACTGTAGAGGCCGATGATGGAACCACGGCCCTGCCTATTTTAAATGCCGGAGGTATAGATTTTCTGGTGACCGACTGGAATATGCCGGGTATGCAGGGTATTGATCTGTTAAAACACGTCAGAGCCGATGATAAGCTCTCTCAATTGCCGGTATTAATGGTGACTGCGGAACAGAAAAGAGAGCAGATTATTGAAGCTGCCCAGGCTGGAGTCAATGGTTATATTGTAAAACCTTTTACTGCGGCAACCCTCAAGGAAAAAATTGATAAGATTTTTGAACGCATTGATGGTTAATCTCTGTTGTTGTGTGCTGAAAAAAGACAATAGTTAACACAACTAAATACCTAACTATGTACATAAACAGGCACACAAGTATGCCTTTCTGAAATACTAAACCGCAGGGGAACACTCTTTTATGGTTGATGATGTTGTAATTGATGAAGTGTTTATAAATCGTGCTAAAGAGCTGGTTGCCAGTGCTGAACAGGGTGATGACGAACAGGTCAAAAAAATTCTGGATGAATTATCAGCAATGAAGGAAACCAGTCTGTTTCAGGAACTGGGAAAACTGACTCGTGAAATACACGATGCTTTTAAGGATTTTCGTTCTGATTCACGTATTAATGAACTGGCAGAAAGTGATATCCCTGATGCCAGAGAGCGTCTTCATTATGTTATTACCATGACTCAGCAGGCCGCAGATACCACTATGACTCAGGTTGAATGTGCTATTCCTCTATGTGAAAACATTACTCAGGGTACCACTGAGCTGCTGGATGGCTGGGATCGATTTACTCAGCGTAAGATGGCAGCAGAAGAATTTCGCCAGTTAAGCAAAACGCTTAAAGATTTTCTACTATCTGCCAATAAAGATAGTAAGAGTCTAATGCACAATCTTAATGAAGTGCTGCTGGCTCAAAGTTATCAGGATATTACCGGACAGATTATCTATAAAGTTATTAATCTTGTAGAAGATGTTGAAAAGAGTCTGGTCAACCTTATCAAGCTTTCCAGTGAACATCTGGGTGTTGAAGCCGACCCTGGAAAAAGTTCAAAAAAACAAGATAAAAGCAGTCTGGATGGGCCAGTGGTTCCCGGTGTGGCCGACGAAAAAGAAACCCTGTCAGGTCAGGATGAAGTGGATGATTTATTATCCAGTCTGGGCTTTTAAAGTAAGAATTGAGGAAATAACCTATGTCATTTGATGCCGATGATGAAATCCTGCAGGATTTTTTAATTGAAGCTGGTGAAATGATTGAAACGCTGAATGAAGAGCTGGTTGAGCTTGAACAGCGTCCCAATGATGCCGACCTTCTGAATTCTGTCTTTCGTAGCTTTCACACCATCAAAGGCGGAGCCGGTTTTCTGTCTCTGACACCCCTGGTAGAACTTTGCCATCGTGCTGAAGATGTGTTCAACCTGTTAAGAAACGGTGAACTGCAGGTTAATTCTGCGATTATGGATGTTATGCTGCCGGTTCTGGACTCTTTAAATGAAATGTTTGATAGTTTAAGAAGTGCTGTTAAGCCTGAAGATGCCGACCCTGCCTTACTGGCTGCGCTGGACGGGATCTTAAAAGGAGATGCTGCTGAACCGGTATCAGAGGCTGTAGTTGAAACACCTCAGGCAGAATCAGAAGAAGATGTAACTGACGAAGAATTTGAACAATTGCTGGATGCTCTTGATGATTCACAGGCACCGGTATCAGGTGCGGAAAATTCTGCTGCATCGGCAACTGGTGATGATGATTTATTTGATTTGGACAATGAAAAAAATAGTGCCGGTTCAAATGATGAAATAAGCGAAGCAGAATTTGAAGACCTGCTGGATCAATTACATGGTAAAGGTAAATTTGATGCCAGTGTCAGTAGTTCCAGCCCAGAAAATAATACGCCTGGTACTACTGCCAGTGATAATAAAACTCTGGCGGATGATGAGATCAGTGATGAAGAATTTGATCAATTACTAGATGAACTGCACGGGCCGGGCAAATTTGACAGCAGTATTGCTCAATCTTCCGTTTCCTCAGCGGATAAAAAAAGTGCTGCGGCTAATAGCGTACCCGAATCTGAATCAGCTGTAGAGGCTGAAGTAGAAAATACCCGGAAAACGCCTGCTTCAGTGACCCCTGCCGCTGCAAAACCAGAACCCAAAGCGGCAGCCAAAAAGGCACCACCAAAAAAAGACGGACCATCACCAGTACCTGCTGAGGCAACTGTACGGGTTGATACCAAACGTCTGGATGATATTATGAATATGGTGGGTGAACTGGTACTGGTGCGTAATCGTCTGGTTACTCTGGAACAATCTCTGGGTAATGAAGAAATGTCCAAGGCAGTTAGCAGCCTGGATGTGGTGACGGCAGATTTACAGATGTCAGTCATGAAAACTCGTATGCAGCCCATCAAAAAAGTATTTGGTCGTTTCCCCCGGGTAGTACGTGACCTGTCTAGAACTATGAAAAAAGAAGTTAAACTGGAGCTAATAGGTGAAGACACTGATCTGGATAAAAATCTGGTAGAGGCACTGGCTGATCCTCTGGTTCACCTGGTCCGAAACTCAGTCGATCATGGTGTGGAAATGCCCGATGTGCGTGAAAAAGCCGGTAAGCCTCGTCAGGGAACTGTTATTCTTTCCGCAGAACAGGAAGGTGATCATATTATGTTGTCCATTGAAGATGATGGTGCGGGTATGAATGCTGACCTGCTACGCAGTAAAGTGGTTGAAAAAGGACTCATGGAAGAAGAGGTTGCCAGTCGACTGGATGATAAAGAATGTTATTCCTTAATCTTTATGCCCGGTTTCTCAACCAAAGATGAAATTTCAGACATTTCCGGCCGTGGTGTGGGGATGGATGTGGTAAAAACCCGTATTGCCCAGCTCAATGGCGGTATTGATATTGATTCTGAAGAAGGCAAAGGGACACGTATTGCTATTAAAGTGCCACTGACACTAGCTATTATGCCTACCCTGATGGTTAAACTGAAAGATCAGGCTTTTGCTTTGCCGCTGGTCAGTGTTAATGAAATTTTCCACCTGGATCTAACCAAAACCAACACCGTTGACGGGCAACTGGTTATTATGGTGCGGGACAAACCTCTGCCTTTATTTTATCTGACTCGCTGGCTGGTCAATGGTGCTGAGTACGATGAATTGCCAGAAGAAGGGCATGTGGTGGTGGTGCATGTTGGTACCAAAAAAGTAGGCTTTGTCGTCAATCATCTGATCGGTCAGGAAGAAGTAGTTATTAAACCACTGGGTTCTTTATTACAGGGAACCGATGGTCTGGCCGGTGCAACGATTACCGGTGATGGCAAAATTGCTCTTATTCTGGATGTTCCTACTCTAATGTCTTCCCGGGTACATTAACCCATGATTGATGTCCTCAGTATTTTCGGCCTGACCCTGGGTCTTGGTGCCATTTTAATGGGGCAGTTCCTGGATGGTGGGCATCTTTCCACTCTAGTTAATGGTCCGGCCGCTTTAATCGTACTGGGTGGCACCTTTGGTGCAGTAATGCTGCAGTCGCCAATGAATATTTTTTTACGGGGCTTGCGCATTAGTACCTGGGTGTTTGTTCCACCCCGCTTTCATACTGAAGAAACTATTGCCAGAATTGTTGACTGGAGCAATATAGCCCGTAAGGAAGGTCTGCTAGGACTGGAAATTGTGGCCGAAGAAGAGGATGATTTATTTGCCCGTAAGGGGCTGGAGCTGCTGGTTGACGGCAGTGAGCCGGAAGTGATGCGTGCCATAATGGAACTGGAAATAGATGCCAAGGAAAATTTTGATAGCCTGGCCGGAAAAATTTATGAATCAATGGGCGGCTTTTCACCTACTATTGGTATTATCGGGGCGGTTATGGGACTGATTCATGTTATGGGTAACTTATCTGATCCCAGTAAGCTGGGCAGTGGTATTGCGGTTGCATTTGTGGCTACCATTTATGGCGTGGGTGCAGCCAATCTATTATTTATCCCTATTTCTACCAAACTCAAAACTCTGGTCAACAATGAAG
>JALSUJ010000677.1 GCA_027071355.1 Gammaproteobacteria bacterium
CAAATATACTCATATAATCCTAAATAAATCAGTTGAATCGTAGCGAGAATGATCAGAGTGCTGGAGATACCAGGATTTACAGGTTATTTTGGTTTTATTCGTAGTCACCCTACGGGTGAAGTCAAAATGTTCTGGAAAGTCTTGTAGATTCAGTGCTATGGACATTCGCAGTAGGTTCAACTGATTGATTTAGGATAATACATGGATAGATGCATTCTGGGGGGTGTAGTTGCTGTAGGTCTGGAGCTTGATAGAAGGGTGGACAGCAAAATTTATCATGGCTAATAAACGTGAGCAGAATAACAAAAATAAATAATGATATTGCCCAGGTTATTGCCATTTCCAGTGGTAAAGGCGGAGTAGGAAAAAGTACTCTGGCGACTAATCTCGGGATTGCTCTGTCCCAGGCGGGAAATAAGGTTTGCCTGTTTGATGCCGATACTAATCTGGCTAATATTAATATTCTTTTAGGTATTACCCCCTTACACACTCTGGAGCATTTTTTTAAGCAGAAAATTGCACTGCAAGATATCCTTATTAAAGGCCCGGCAGATATAGATATTATTTCTGCGGCTTCGGGTGTGGCGGACTTTGTTAAATTATCTCGCTCACAGCAGGCGCAGCTTATTGATGGTTTGCACACCCTGGAAAAAAACTATCAGTATTTATTGATTGATACCGCAGCGGGTATCGATACTACTAATGTGAGTTTATTATTATCAGCTCCTTATTTAATCCTGTGTATTACTCAGGAACCCACTTCATTAACCGATGCTTTTTCTCTATTAAGAGTTTTATTAAGGCAGCATTTTAATCGTTCTGTACTGGTTATTGTTAATATGGCTGATAGCAAGAAATCAGCTCAATCCACATTCAGGCGTTTTAAACATGCCGTCAGTCAGTATCTGCATATTAAAGTTTATTTTGCCGGACATATTTTAAATGACAAAAATATGCCTTTATCCATTTTAAAGCAGCAGCCGCTTATTGTTTCAGAGCCAGATTCACCGGCCAGTCAATGTATAAGCCGGATCAGTCAGAGTCTGATTCAGGCGTTCAGTAATCCTGCTCTGAAGAAAACAGGCTTAAGTGAACACCTGGCAGAAGTGGCCACTGTGGATAATAGTAAAACCGATCCGGATCCAGAAACTGTTTCAGAAAAATGCTATCAATCGGGTGGTTTAACAGCAACAGGTGTTCAGGAATCTACTTTAGTACAGGCTGAAAACGCTGAGAACTCAGCTTTGCTCAGAGCCAGTTATTTTGCCCGCCTGGTGGGAAAATAATAAATGATACTGAGATTTTAAAAATAATAATAATAAATTAGGTAAAAAATATGTCTCTAGTGGTGCAGGCACAATCATTATCAATTCTGGTTACTGATAATGATTTGCGTATGCGTGAAAGTCTCAGGGATTTACTGGAAGCCTATGGTCTGTCATGTGTTCTAGCAGAAGATAATCAGCAGATTCTGGATTTGATGAATCATACTCATTTTGATCTGGTGCTGCTGGATTTGAATATCTCCAGGGCTAATAGTCTGCAGGTACTGGATCAAATTAAACTTGATCATCCGGATACCGATTTTATTGTTTTCAGTAGTGATGCCTCTATTTCCAATGAACAGGTTGTGGAACATCTGGGAGTATGGGATGTTCTGGTCAAACCTTTTGATCCCAGGATACTGATTACTTTGATAAAAAACATTTCAGAAACCAGAATTCTTAACAGGAAAAAAGCTGAAGATAGTAGTTTCAACACACTTAATACCTTAAGTGATGTTGAAAAAACCCTGCAGGAACTGGAAGATATTATTCAGACTGAAGAATTGCACCTGACCAATGATATTATCAATGCCAGTCCTGTAGTGGCATTTGTCTGGAACAATTCAGCCAACTGGCCGGTACAGTTTGTCTCAGAAAATGTAATAAACTTATTAGGTTATCCCGCTAATGAATTTATTACCGGTAAGGTTAATTATAATAACCTTATTCATCCTGATGATATTGAACGGGTTAATAGAGACAGGGATTCTAATAAACAGGCTCTACAGTTTTCACACAAACCATACAGGCTTATTACCAGAAGCGGTATGGTGAAATGGGTCGATGATACCTCCACTGTTGTGCGTAATGAACAGGGTGATATTACCCATTATCAGGGAATATTGATTGATGTGACAAAACGTGAGCTTGCCAGGCAGAAAATGTTAAAAAATCAGCAGTCCCTGGAACATATTGCTCATCATGATCCACTGACCGGTTTGCCCAACCGTATTTTATTACTGGATCGACTTAAACAGTCCATTAAGAAAATTAAACGTATTAAAAAACACACAGCGTTGTTGTATATTGATCTTGATAAATTCAAGGAAATAAATGACAGTCTTGGACACATTGCCGGTGATGAAGTACTAAAATCTGTGGCTAAACGGCTACTATCCAGTGTTCGGGCTGTAGATACTGTGGCCAGAATTGGCGGTGATGAATTTATTGTGATTATGGAATCAGTTTCAGATATTAATGATGTAAAAAAAGTGGTTGAAAAGCTTAACCATTCCTTACAGCAGTCAGTACAGTTTAATATGCATGAACTATTTGTAACATCCAGTATTGGTATCAGCCTGTCTCCAGATGATTCTGTAGACCCTGAAGAATTAATAAAAAAAGCAGATATCGCCATGTATCGTTCAAAACAGGAGGGTAGGAATACCTACCATTTTTATCAGGCATCAGACTACTAAGCTTTTTAATCGCACTCTTTAAAAATCAGAGCATTACACTTGGCGCAGATGTCTTTATCAACTCTTTTATAGAGTTCTCTAATGGCTTCTTTTTTGGTATCGAAAAAATGACTGGGGCCAATATTATGTATAAAGCATGATTTTGCGGCAAACTCATAAACGGATGACTTAATACCAACAAAGTAAAGTCCTCCGCCCATGGCTTTCAGGCGTCTGTTTTCAATAACCAGAGCTTCAGCTCCCGCCAGATCTATAAAATTAATTCCGCTGGAAACAATCAGGATATGTTTGATTTGCTCATTTTCAACAATACGTGCAAGACGATTCTGAATGTAATTAATGGAACCAAAATAAATTGACATATCAATTCGGATAATTTTTATCTGAGGACATTGTTTTAATGGCTTCTTTTCAATATTAATCAGCTTGCGATGTTCTGTTGACGGGTCAACTGATAAGCTTGGAATATGTGGGGTGGATGTTTTTGCCAGAAAAAATACCAGAGATAAGATAACGCCCAGATAAATAGCGAATTCCAGTTCTAAAAAAAGTGTGGCGAAAAAAGTGGTTAAAAGAATGGCAGTTTCTGACTTGCTCATGGTTAAAACCTGCTTGATATGATGAAAATCAACCAGGTTATAAGCCACTAATAAGATCACACCGCCCATGGCAGCCACTGGCAAATAGGCCGTCAGGGGGGCAATAAGCAGTACAATTAACATTAATAATATGGCTGCAAAAATTGCTGACAAAGGGGTCTTTGCTCCCGCCTCATAATTAATACCTGAACGGGTAAACGAACCGGAACCGGCATAGCTTGAGAAAAAACTGCCTGCCATATTAGATAAGCCCTGACCTATAAATTCCTGATTAGCATCAATGCGCTGATTGGATTTGCTGGCAACGGCCCGACTAATGGACACCGCTTCAATCAGACCTAATAAGGCCACTGCAAAGGCTTCAGGAGCAAGAGATTTTATAGCTTCCCAGGAAAAATCAGGGGTGGATAAAGGGGGTAAATGGGCAGGAATTTCCCCTACCAGTTTAATTGTGTCTGTGCTTTGCTTAAAATAAAGTGCCAGGAAACTACCAATAACCATGCCAATGAGCAGGTTAGGTATTTTGGGAAAAACTTTTTTAGTGAATAAGGCCGTTAATAAGGTCACCAGTGCAATGGCGATAAGATAAGGGTTTATATGCACAATATTGGCAAAGATATCTAACCAGACATGTAAAAAGGTTTCGCCTTTGGGAATAGTAATGCCGGTAATATGCTTCATCTGACTGGTTGCAATCAAAATAGCTGCTCCGGCTGTAAAGCCGATAACAACGGTATGTGAAACAAAATTGACCAGTGAACCCAGGCGGCCAATACCAAAGGCAAACTGATAGACCCCGGCCAGAAAGGTTAAGGTCAAAGCTAAAGAAATAAATTCTGGTGTGCCGGGTGTCGCATGATTGCTTATGGCAGAAAAAACAACAATAGAGATTGCAGTGGTCGGCCCCGAAACAAGATGGTAAGAAGAGCCAAAGAGTGCCGCAATAATAGGGGTAACCATTGCGGTATATAGACCATATTGAGGGGGTAGTCCGGCAATAGTAGCAAAGGCAACGCCCTGGGGAAGTACTATAACCGCGCCTGTCAGACCGGCCAGGAAATCAGCTTTGAGTGTTTCTTTAGTAATAAATCTAAACCACTTAAGAAACGGAAACAGAGTAATTAAATTCATTGCAACCTTCGTTTTAACTGGGAAAATAAGGTAACTTATTCAGCGTAATTTAAACTCCAATAGAGTATCAGTCTGTAAGGGCAGTGTTTCCGGGGTTTATGAAAACATGGATGTACTTGAGCGCCCGCGGAAATACTGCCCTTACAGATTGATACGGGAATTTATGCGGAATAGTTACTACATTTATTTATATGATTTCGGCTCTTTAATAGCGGGTAGTATCTGGCCATTCATAAGTATGGCAATATATTTAAC
>JALSUJ010000678.1 GCA_027071355.1 Gammaproteobacteria bacterium
TAATACCCCAGGGGGTGTCATCTGACAGGCCAAAATAACGAATTTTACCGGCTTTAATACAACGGTCTATTGCCTGCAGGATATCCAGCATTTGTCTGGAATGCTGTTCACTGTCTAGCGCAGAAAAGCGGATCATTCCCGGCCAGTGCCTGGAAAAATGTGGGGAAGTGCGATTAGGCCAGTGCAGCTGATAAAGATCAATATAATCCGTCTGCAAACGCTGCAGAGAGGCATCAACGGACTGTATAATCGCCGCACCGCTAATATCCGTTCCGTTACGGATCCAGGCTAAGCCATTACCGGCTATTTTACTGGCCAGAATAAGTTCTGAACGACGTTGAGGATTTTTTGCCAGCCAGCTGCCTATAATACCTTCAGTTTCACCATATTTATCTGGCGAAGGTGGAATGGGATACATTTCGGCTGTATCAATAAAGTTAATCCCCTGAGATAAAGCCAGTTCAATTTGCTGATGGGCTTCCTGCTCACTATTCTGAACACCCCAGGTCATACTACCCAGACAAATACTGGAAACATTTAAGTCACTTTGTCCGAGAGTTATATAGTGCATAGAGCAGCTTCAGGCAATTTTATAGGAGTAACGCAGCATTTCTGAAAATGTTTTATCATCAATCAGTTCCAGTTCATTGGCCAGACTATCCAGATGAGAGACCACAATTTCTGAATACCCCTTAAGTTCAGCATACAGAGCCTGGGCTTTATTTTTATCATCATCGGTATTTATTGCAGCTTTTTTACCAAACAATTTACCCCAGAAACCTGTTTTTTTCTCTTCTTTTTTAAATAAGAGTTGAAAAATTTCATAATAAGAATTGTGCAGCTCAATATGCGGCTGTTCTATATCACGAAAAGCCTGAATAGAAGCCAGCCCCTGCCCGTCATGATAATACCATTTCCCAAATTGACAGTCTGTTGCATATACCGGGATCTGATTTTCTTCCAGCGGCACTCCTAGAATTAAAGCATGAGCATGAGAAACCCAATTTAAATGAGCTCGTTTAGCCGCACGTATATGTTTTAAACTTTCAAGTTTATTCATTACTGCATCCTTTTGAATATCATATTATCATTAAATTATAATGCATTAATTATAGTTAAAGAATTAATATTATTATAGCTGAGAAATCAAAAAAAATGCTCTATATAAGAAAACACTTACATAGCAATGTAAGGAGGTGGGAGGAATTAAATGGGCAGGAATGGGAAACAAATAAGTTTATCCCTCAACCAGGAGGAAGAGGGATAATGATGGCGAATCGAAAAGGTTTAAGCAGCCATCTGCTCGCCGTAGACATTACGTACCACAGGATAGAATTTTTCTGTTTCGCTGATAATACGATCCTGTATCATTTCAAATATATCATTGGTTTCCTTAACAAAACGATCATGATCTTTAATACGCAGCTTGTGGTTATGACACCAGCGTTTGGTATATTGTTTAAATACCCGTTTAATTTCAGCAGAGCCGGACAGGAAATTTTCGGCAGTATTTTTAACTTGTTGATTATTATGAGTCAATAAGTTTCGATATAGTTCACGCTCTTCAACATCAAGATGACTTTTTACCCGCTCAAGCAAATCAAAAAACAGGTCACAGGTTACATCAGTATCACAGATGGTACGATCCTGAATCATATACAGGATAATTTTTGCACGTTCTGCAATCATGTGGTTTTGTTCATTAAGTTCTTTAAAAGATACCATGGTTTTTTAGCCTCCTTAAAACATAGATTCCATTCTTTGTGTTCTAGTTTTATATTAGATAATTATAATTAAAATAGTGTGCTATTTTATTCGTTTGTATGTGTTTTTTATGCTTTAAAGCTGTCGGCAATTGTTTTTGTTATAATTCTTATTTTGATTTTGTTATAGTGCTATTGTTAAGCGTTCATAGTTCATTGTCAAGGCGAATAAACCCTAATTTTTAAATGTTTTCAATGTATTTGCCAATTACCTTTAAAAGCATTTAAAATTCAGATAAGTTAAGATTTTATAATTTAAAGAAGGTCCCAGTATTTTGAATACCAAATTATCTCGTTCTGCATTTATTCTTGCTATAAGCCTGCTCAGCCTTTTACTGAGCCATACCGTTGCCGCCGATTATATTGCTGCTGAAGAAGCCAATCGCAAAGGTGACCGGGACACCGCTTTTAAGGAATTTTATAACGCGGCACAGACTAAGGACGCTCGCGCATACGGTAAACTGGGCAGTATGTATTTATACGGTCTGGGTACCAAAAAGGACTATCACCAGGCTTATATCTGGTTTGATATGGCTTATCTCACCGGCGATAGCGAAGGTGAACGTTTCAGAGATGCCGCCTCCTCAATGATGAACCGGGAGCAATATCTTAAAGCGGTAGAGGCTGCCGATAAACAACGACGTAAACTGGGTCTGGGGAAAGAGCCTGCCAATTGATCATGGGAAGTATAAAGTAAGCAAGGACGCAGTTCCCTACTCTTCCATCAGATGATCCAGTTCACCGTCCATATGCAGTTCAGTCAGTTCGGTTAAACTGCCGATCCAGCTGTCGTTAATGGTGATTTGCGGCACCGTCCGGGCACCATTGGTCACTTTAGACATTTCTATTAAGCCGGCTCTATCCATATCCACGCGCACTTCTTCAAAATCAATGCCCCACTTGGTCATTAAGCCTTTGGCTCGGGTACACATAGGGCAGGTACCGGTACTGTATATTTTTACTTTACTCATATTTTTCCTGTATTAATTAGTCAATGGATACAGCCTGACGTAATTGTTGCTCATCAAAGGGAAAGGTCAGGGTCTGATGAATAGGGAAACGGGAGCTGACCCGTTTAAAGCGTTCTGCATTACCTTCATCCAGAAACACCACGACCCTGATATCACTCTGATGCTGAACACTGGCCAGTATAGATTCCAGTGAGCTGGTGCGATCCCGAAAATCTGTCTGAAAATTAAATTCACATACCAGCATATTAACTGGGTTTTTCTTTAAAAAACTATTTGCCTTACGCGGAGTATTGACGGTTTCTACTGCATAGCCGAGCGACTCATAAAGTGATGTGAAATCCGGATATCCACCTTGCTCAACAACGGCAAGCAATTGTTTTTTCATAATTATTCTTTTTCCTGTAGTTGCAGATTCCACAGCGTATAATACAGACTCCGCTGCGTCAGTAACTCCTGATGGCTGCCCTGCTCCTTAACCCGCCCATCTTCCAGCACCAGAATAATATCAGCATCAGCAATAGTAGACAGTCGATGGGCTATAACTAAAGTCGTACGCTGCTGCGCTACCTCATTTAAAGCCGACAGGATCAGCTGCTCAGAATGAGAATCCAGAGATGAGGTGGCTTCATCAAAAATCAGAATGGCGGGATCTTTTAATATAACCCGCGCAATGGCGACCCGCTGTTTTTCACCACCGGAGAGCTTTAGACCCCGCTCCCCGACCACTGTGTCATAAGCCTCCGGTAACTGCATAATAAAGTCATGAATATTAGCCATACGTGCGGCTCTGTAGACTTCTTCCTGAGTCGCATCTGGACGGGCATAAATGATATTGTGATAAATACTTTCATTAAATAAAACAGTATCCTGGGGTACAATACCCACTGCCCGGCGCAGACTTTCCTGAGTCACGCTATTAACACTCTGCTCATCAATCAGAATTTTACCATGGTCCACATCATAAAATCGAAATAACAGCCGTGATAAAGTGGATTTACCAGCCCCTGAAGGCCCGACAACTGCCAGTTTTTTACCTGCCGGGATAGTAAAACTGACATTATGCAGGATCTGCCGCTCAGACTGATAGCCAAAATCAACCTGCTCAAATTTAACCACGCCATTAGTGAGCTGTAAATCGACGGCATCAGATCGGTCAACTACATCACTGCTTTTATCCAGCAAGCCGAACATCAGATCAATATCCGCCAGGGAATGCATCATGGAACGATAGATAATGCCCAGAAAATTAAGTGGTATAAATAACTGCAGCATTAAAGCATTGACCAGAACCAGATCACCAATACTCATTTCACCATCAACAACGCCCTGAGTCGCCAGAAACATCATTAAAGTCACACCCACTGCAATAATACAGCCCTGCCCGAAGTTTAACAGCGACATTGATGCCTGACTTTTTACCGCAGAATCTTCCCATTCATTTAAAGTATCATCGTATCGATGCAACTCATATTCATCATTATTAAAATATTTAACCGTTTCATAGTTGATCAGACCATCTACGGCCATGGCATTAGCGGCCGAGTCCAGACGATTCATACGATGACGAATATGCATGCGCCAGTTTGTTACTGAAAGGGTAAACACGATATACACCAGTACCGTACTAAAGGTAACCAGAGTAAAATTTATGTCGTAATCACCCAGCAGCAAAAATGCCACCAGAGCAAATTCAGCAATGGTCGGGATAATATTGAACACCAGATAATTCATAATACTGGAAACTGCTCGTGTACCCCGTTCCAGATCTCGTGAAATACCACCGGTGCGACGTTCCAGATGAAACTGCAGCGACAGAGAATACAGATGGCTCAGAACTTTACGGGAAAGGTTACGCATGGCCCGATAGCGAACCCGGGCAAAAATAGTATCCCGTAATTCACTAAACAACACATTAGCCAGGCGCAAGGCTCCATAGGCCAGTAACAGACTAACAGGCAGCACCAGCTGCAGGGAACGGGAGTCCAGGGCATCAACAATCTGTTTTAATACCAGAGGTACGCCTACAGTAGCTACTTTAGCCAGCACCAGAAAGCTCAGAGCAATTAAAACCCGCCCTTTATATTCCCATAAAAATGGTACAATACGTCGAAGATTCGCCAGATCATGGCGATTTTTATGCGGGGCATCGGTGTAACGAGTACGGATCATACTAATGAACTTTCAAATTGAAAGCGGCTATTCTAATCAATTTATATGCAAAAGGTAACTATTTGTATAAATGATGATAAAGCCTTATTTTCTATAGTAGATTAACAGCCTCTGGACAATATTGATTGTAATTACTCAGCGAGATTTAAATTCTGTATGAATATCAGACTCACAGCCCTCTGGCATTATTTGTTGAGCATACTGTTTATTGCCCTGCTGTTAAGCGGCTGTCAGGATAAAGCCCCTGAAAAAAAACGGCACAGCAGTAGCATGCCCAGTGTCGAAGTAACTCAGGTTAAACGGCAATTACTGAACCATAAAATTATTGTAACTGGTACGCTGGAGCCAGTACGTACCGTTCGTTTCTATAATCAGGTTCAGGGGCTGCTGACAGAACTGCCCTTTCGGGAAGGTGATAAGGTAAAAAAGGGAATGCTTCTGGCAGCACTGGATGACACCATTGTTAAAGCAGAGTATAACAAGGCTGAGGCCACCTTAAAACAGTCCCGTCTGGATTCTGCCCGTCTTGAAAAACTGGCCCGCAGTAATCTAACCTCTAAGGAATTATTAACCCGGGCCAGAACCAAAGTTCTGCTGGATAGCGCTGAATACAATCTGCAGAAAAGACGGCTCAGTTATACCCGTATTAAAACACCCTGGGATGGTATTATCAGTGAGCGCAATGCTGAACCGGGGGATGTATTACCCCTGCATACACACTTTTTAAGCCTTATTGACACCTCCAGCCTGATTGTAAAAGTAGCCGTTTCTGAACTGTACCTGAGCAAAATAAAACAGGGAGATGAGATAAACTTTATTATTGATGCTTTAGGCAAAACCACCTGGACCGGCAAAATTTTACGCATTTATCCTCAAATTGATCCTCAAACACGCAAAGGTGTTATAGAGGCCAGCCTGAATCCCGTACCTGAGGGAGCCAAACCCGGTCAACTGGCGCGTATTTTTTTACAGACACCCAAAGAAAATGTTCTGGTCATACCCATTTCCGCTATTCGATATGATCAACAGGGTGCTTATGTTTTTATACTCAAAACGGATTCAACCATTGAGCGAAAAAATATTATCACTGGAAAAAAATATGCCCTGTTCATGGAAATTCTTGAAGGTTTAAAAGCCGGTGATACAGTGATCAGCAAAGGCCTTTTCGGACTGCGTTCCGGTAAAAAAGTCTCCCCCATATGAAATCACTTACCCCCCTGCACACCACCAGTAATATTGCCGCATGGTCTATCCGACATCCAGTGGGAGTCAATATGATTGCACTGGCTCTGCTGGTACTGGGCGTTTTTATGTATCAGCGACTGGGGGTAAATCTACTACCGGATATTATTTATCCTGATGTACGAGTTCGAGTAGTCGATTCCGGGGTGCCGGCCACTATCATGGAAGATAAGGTCACCCGGCAGCTGGAGGAACAACTGGCCATTACAGAAGGTGCCGTATCGGTACAGTCCCGTACCACAGAAAGCCGCAGTTCAGTGGATTTAAGTTTTCCCTACGGCACGGATATAGATATTGCCTTACGAGATGCCAGCAATCGCCTGGACAGAGCCAAGCGTTTTTTACCAGAGACCATTGAACCACCTGTTATTTACAAACGGGACCCGTCACAGATCCCTGTCATAGAATTTATTATCAGTTCCAGCAGCCGCTCACCCGTTGCCTTACGCAGCTATGTCGATTACCAGCTCAGCAAGTGGTTTATTAACCTGCCAGGAGTCGCCTCAACAGAAGTCGGCGGCGGGCTGGTGCGTGAAATCCAGGTTATTCTGGATCAGCAGCGTCTGGCGGCTCATCAATTAAATTTTAAAGATATCGCAAACATTCTGGAAACTGAAAATCAGGATATTGCTGCCGGACGTATTTATACCGCATCCGATGAATTAAGCACACGCACCGAAGCCCGCTTTGAGTCCATCAGGGAATTAGCACAGCTGCCGCTGTCAGGTACCACCACCCGACGCATTGAAGATACTGTCAAATTGAATGAAGTAGCCGACATCCTGGACAGCCATGAAGATGAACGGGTTCGTATCCGTCTTAATGGTATAGAAGGTGTTAAACTCTCCATACAGAAACAGCCCCAGGCCAACACCATTAAAGTGGTAGATGCCGTTCATAAACGAATTAAACGGTTGAATAAAGACCATATAGTTGCTAAAGATATTCAAATTACAGCAGTTGATGATCAGGCCATCTTTATTAAACATGCTCTGAATAATGCCAGCCGTGCGGCATTATCCGGAGCCATTCTGGCTATGCTGGTAGTGTATCTTTTTCTGGGTGATTTACGCCGCACACTGATTATCGGCAGTGCTATTCCCCTGGCTATTGTTATTACCTTTATTATTATGGAAATCACCGGCCTGACCCTTAATATTATGACTCTGGGTGGTCTGGCACTTGGAATCGGGATGCTGGTAGACAGCACCATTGTTATGCTGGAGAATATTTCCCGCCACCAGCAGATTTCTGCCACTCGGACTGATTCCAGGCAGAATACCATCAATCCGGCACTGGAAGCAGCCAATGAGGTCAATAGCGCCATTATCGCGTCCACTAGCACTAATCTGGCAGCGGTATTACCTTTTTTATTTATGGGCGGTCTGGTTGGACTGCTGTTTCAGGAACTGATCATTACCATTTCAGCAGCTATCATTTCCTCCATGCTGGTATCGCTCACCCTGGTACCAAGTCTTGCAGCCCGATTAAAACCACAGGCTAATAAAAAGCCTCTGGCGTTCTTTTCCCGTATAGCTGATTATTATGAACATATTGTCGGCTTTTTTATTCGCTATTACTGGTTGCCCTTTATCCTGCTCTTACCTGCCTTATATTTCTGCGCCCAGTATATTGTTAATGAAAAACAGATATTTCTGCCTCAAATTGATGAAGGTCGGATTTATATGAGTATATCCGGGGAACCCGGTATGCGTCTGGATGAAATGGATGCCACGGTCAATAAAATTGAAAACCTGCTGCTGCAGGATAAAGATGTAGTGACTGTTTTCAGTACCATTGGCGGCAGTGTATTTGGCCGCTCACAAAGAGAAAGCAGTAATTCAAGCTCGATAAAAATTCAGCTGACTCCCTCATCTGAACGTACACTGGATGCCCAGCAGTGGATCAGCATGATTAAACCCAAAATTAATCAGCTCAATCTGGTGGGCATTAAAAGCAGACTGTTTGTGCGTGGAGTTCGCGGTGTTCGCCTGGGTAAAAGCGATGAAAAAATCAGTTTAAGAGTGCAGGGTGAAAACCTGCAGACACTCAATGACATTGGCGATCAACTGGTCGAAAAACTACGCACGGTTCCGGGCTTAAGAAACTTAAAACAGACTTATGAAGAAAATCATAAGGAACTGAAATTAAAAATTCGCCGTAAACGGGCAGCCGATCTGGGTATTAATGCCCAGGATATTGGCTACGCATTAAAGGTAGCGCTCGATGGTGTGGTTGTGTCTGATTTTATCGAAGGGGATCGTGAATACAATATCCGAATACGACTGCCTCGCTCTGAAATTCTGTCCAATGACGATTTAAAACATATTCTGGTCAAACATCACAATGGTCAGCCGGTGTATATTAATGATGTAGCAGAATTACAGTTTTCCGCCTCACCGTCTGTCATAGAGCGGGATAACCAACAGCGTATAGTAGAAATAACCGCCAGTTTAATTGATGATGATGATCTGCTCAGCGTTATGAATAATATTGAACAACAACTTAAGGATTTTCCATTACCCGAAGGCTATTATCTTTACGACGGGGGCGCAAATAAAGAAATTAAGGAAGGCCGGGATATGAGTATGATTTTATTTGCGCTGGCCATTTTTCTGGTGTTTGTAGTAATGGCAGTACAATATGAATCTTTAAAAAACCCGCTGGTTATTTTACTGGGTATTCCCTTTATGATCATTGGTGTGGCCGGAGGTCTGTACTTTAGAGATCTGCCCGTTTCCATGCCCGTCTGGCTGGGGCTCATTATGCTGGCTGGAATAGTGGTTAATAATGCCATTGTTCTGGTGGAGCAGATTGAACTGGAACGCACCCAGGGGCTGTCTCTTACTCCCGCCATTACCCATGCCGCCCGTCTCAGGCTGCGCCCTATTCTAATGACCAGTATTACTACCGTTGTAGGAATGCTGCCCTTATCAATTGGCCTGGGCGAAGGCGCTGAAATGCTGCAGCCGTTGGCTGTTGTCATTGTCTGGGGTTTGAGTTTTTCCATGCTGGTCAGCCTACTGGTTATCCCTGCACTGTATCGCCTGTTCCATTTTAAAGCCGCTAACAATCCCTGAAATATTGTCTATACTCATGAAGGGTATAGACACTTTTAACCTAAAGATCAGGCTGATGTATGACGTATTTTGTTCGTTTTGTTGTTTTATTTTCTTTACTCAGTAGCTACCATTGTGCTTTTTCCAGTCCACTTAGAATATCACCTGAAGAATTAAACAAAACCTTAAACAGTTCATCTTTTATTATTCTGGATGTCCGCTCCTTAAAGGATTATAAAAAAGGTCATATTCCCGGAGCCTTAAACTTTCCAATCGATTTAACTTACCAGAACAAACAGCTGAATGGGAAAATTTCTGCCCCGCAAACCATGCAGAACCTTTTTCGTACTCTTGGGCTAAACGTCAATACCCCGGTGGTCGTTTATGATAATGGTGAGCTTGCAGATGCTGCCCGTTTATTCTGGGTACTGGAAGTCTATGGTCTGAAACAGGTTCGGGTACTGGATCACGGCTATGACCAATGGCTTAGACTTCATTATCCAGACAGCATAAAAATACCCCAGGTAAAACCCAGCAATTATATTGCCACAGTTAACAATAAACATCTGGCCAGTAAATTCACCACCTTACTGGCCACCCGTAATACCAATCAGATCATTATAGATGCCCGCCCCAAAGCAGCTTATACAGGAAAAACATCCACAGCCAGACGTTTTGGACATATTCCAACAGCCATTAATGTCCCCTCAGCGCACAATATTTCTTATACCAATGGTATTGCCGGCTTTAAACAGCTTAATGAGTTAGGTAATCTGTATCGAAATATCAAGAAAGATAAAAAAGTGATTATCTATTGCGCGGTTGGTCGGGTATCCGCAACCAATTACCTGGCGTTACGCGAATTAGGCTACGATGTTTCCAATTATGATGCCTCCTGGAAAGAATGGGGAAATGATTTTAAACTTCCAATTGAAAAATAAGCGACTTAAGCATGCACCTTAAATTCCAGTGGCAGAAACTCAGTATTCGAATGCAACTTGTTATTCTAATGGCTGTATTATTAACCTTTGTTGAGTTAAGTACTTTATTTCTGGTCACCTGGCTTGATCGACAGGAACGTAAAAATATTGCCCTTGAGCAGGCCGAAACATTGGCTCGTTCAATGAATAATGACTTATTACGCGCTCTGGTTTCTCCTGCCGCCGACACTTATGCCGATATTAGCTTTCGCCTCAGCGGTTTTACCTCTGTAGATGCACTGATTTTATATAACAAACAGAAGCAGGCTGTTTTCAGTTTTGGTGATATAGAACACTTTAATAAAGAAAAAGCCATGACACTGCTTCTGGATCAATCCTTTTTTACTCATGATGGACGGTTATTTTTAAAAATTCCGGTTCAGGCTGATAGCTTTATATTTGGTCAGGCACTAATTGTCATTAATCCAGAACGCTACCAGACAGAATTAAAAGAACATTTCCTTACCCTTATATTAATATTCCCGGCATTATTATTAATCGGTTTATCTATTGCCTGGAAAATAAGCCTTTTATACACACAGCCCTTTCAGACACTGGCCAATGCCTTTCAACAAAATAATGTAGAACACAATCTGTATCACAAGGTTTATACCCAGGCAGAAAACGAAGTTCATACTCTGTTTAACGGCTATAATGATATGATTGAGAAAATAGAAAAAACCACTCAGTTAATGGACTATCGCAGTCGGCATGACAGTCTAACCGGCCTGCATAATCGTTATGCCATCGAACAGGAAATTCTTTCAGCTTTAAAAACAGCTCTGAATTCTGAACGTTATCATGCTCTTTTAAATATCGATCTGGATCAATTTAAATTGATTAACGATTCTCTGGGACATAGTGCCGGAGATGAATTATTAAAAATGATTGCCCATTACTTCCAGAATCATATTTGTGAACATATCTCCGTCAGTCGAATTGGTGGTGATGATTTTATACTCTTACTTAAAAATACCGGACGGGATGAGGCTATTGATTATACCCGGCACCTGTTAGAGGATTTAAAGGATTTTCGGTTTTTCTGGGAGGGTAATGCCATTAGTGTTTCTGCCACCATTGGCCTGGTTTTATTTAAACCCTTTGAATACACCCTTGATGAGTTGATGAACATAGCGGATATCACTTTTTACAGTGCCAAAGCACTGGGTAGAAACAAATTACATATTTACGATCCGCAGGAACATGACAAAGAGCAAAAAGATAATGAAGTAGCTATTGCAAATCATATTCAGGAGGCATTACAGCAGGGACCAGCAAGATTTGAACTGTTTGCTCAGGCAATTGTACCCTTACAATACAAAGATAATAAAATATCCTATGAAGTGTTAATTCGCATGTGGGATAGTGACCATCAATTTTTTTCGCCGGATAATTTTCTCTCAATTGCCGAGCGTTACCATTTAATGGTGGAAATTGACATGTTTGTACTCTGGCACTATCTGGAAACAGTATGCCGCCATTCTGAACATCTCCAGCGTTTACATACGGTTCATCTAAACCTGGCCGGAGGTACTCTCAATAATCATGATTTTCAGGAAAAATTAAAACTGGCCATCAAAACATTTGATTTTCCCTGGCATTGTCTGGAAATGGAAATAACCGAAACTTCAGCTGTGGGTAATCTTAATCAGGCCAGTGATTTTATTAATTTCTGCCGAAATAAAGGTATTGGCTTTGCTCTGGATGATTTTGGCACCGGTATGGCTTCGTTTGAATACCTAAAACATTTACCCTTTAATGTGATAAAAATTGACGGTAGCTTTGTCAGGGATATGCTCAGCGATCCCTTTGATCATGCCATGATCTGTTATACCCATGATATCAGCAAACTGCGTAACCAGAAAACGGTGGCTGAATATGTGGAAACAGAAGATGAAGTGCAGGAATTGCGTAAAATTGGTATTACTTATGGACAGGGGTATTATCTGGGCAAACCCAGACCTCTGGCAGACTGGCTTTGAAATTTTATTGTCTAGAAATTTTTGATGATACTAAATACCGTTTTACCTTCACAGGGGAAGTTCTGAGAGCATTCTTCTGATTTTTTTCTGGCATTAATATCAATATAATCTACTTTTAACTGCATTCCCTTATATCTGGTTGAGACCCCGACACTCCAGTCCTGATAGTCTTTCATACCGCCCTTTTTCGGCTTATCTTTAAACTGATTCCAGCCATAGCGGGTTTCAACTGAGAACAATTTTTTTACCGGCACAGCAATACCCAGTTCATAATTGTAGTATTCTCCCATGCCATAAGAATCCGGACTATATTTAATAGCTGCTTCAGAGGAAAGGTGTTCAAAACGATATCCCAGCCGGGTCTGGTATTCTTGACTGGTGTTTTTATGAATACGGGGCTCAGGTATCACATTAAAACTGTGATAAGGTGCAAATACATCTGCCGCTTTATCCCGATACTTTACATCCAGCTCTACAATGGGGTATTTAATTTTTTTCTGCGCTTTATCCGCAGACAAGTTATTCTGCTGTTCAAATTCACTGACAAAATCCAGGGCACTGGAATAGGATAGGGAAGCTGGCAGGCCTTCAGCTCTTATAGCGTATTGATTAATAGCTATTTCTTCAGCCCATACAGTACCCGCCTGCAAAATAAGCAGAAATACCGCACTGGAAAGAATTGTGTTTTGTTTTCTCACTATTTTTATCCCTGATAAGGAATGAAAAAAATTAAACAACACATTATCGTTGAAACATCAAACTAACTATTTACAAACTAACTATTTACAAATTACAAACTAACTATTTACAAAAACTGTCATTTTAAAAAGAACTGTAATTGAATATTAACATTTATAACTTAAAGTTAAAATATCAAACCGGCTTACTTTTGTAGGGATTAACTACAGAAGAGGCAATTTTTATTAGTTTTCCGAGATCTGTATTAATCATATCAGGCCGGAAAAACCAATCCAGCAGTAAAGCTGTTTTTTGTGAAGCCAATCTGTTAATTCCCAAATAACCTTATATTTATGTGAACTGGCACAAAGAATACTGGATTTTTCCAGTTTTATGGCTGTCCGGAAAAATCCACTTCCACTTTAAAATGAGACATAATATCCACCATCCAGTTAAACAGGGGTAATAATTGCTGATAATATGTCATACACCAGGGAATAAACTCAGCACTGAATAGTTGTTCCGGTAAAGACACCTGAAACCAGCATTTTAAACCTTTATAACGAATTAAATCCCGGTTGATTAAGTCTTTCGCATCGCTATGAGTAAAACCTCTGGGTAATTTTTTAAGCTGTTCACCAGCCAGAATAACACCGGCCTGTTTTAGTTGCTGGATAATATCATGTAATTGCCGATCATTACCCGGCTGAACACATTGCTCACGCCAGGCCTGTAGGTATTCCGGAGTAAAATGGTTAATTCCTACTCCTATTTGAATATATTCCGGCCGAAATGCGAGATAAAATCCCGGACAACGGGTTCGCTTTAACATTCCTTTCCAGAATAAATAGGAAATATGGGTTTTATAGGGTGTTTTATCCTTACTAAAACGGGCATCACGAGCAAAACGATAAATGGAACCATTAACCTTAGGCACCACATTAATCCCTGGGGCAATTTCCTGTAAAGCCCCGCCCAGTGCTTCCACCAGATCCCTTGAAACCTCAAGGATTTCCTGTTGATAAAAATCATAATGTTCATCAAACCATTTTTTATTATTATTGATTTTAACCGCTTCAAGAAACTGGATGACTTCGGGCTTAAAACCATTAAATTGTGGCATATTATGACCTGTTGCGCATGTTAAAAAATCATTTTAACATTTTCATCAATCCCGCCCCATTACTTGACTATTTTACTTGGTTATTGTATAGTTGAGTCCTGATTTAAATTTACCCTTAAATTCGATTTTGCGAATGGTCGGATGTTTGTTTAAATTTAGGTTATTTTGACCAGCACGAGTGAATTATCTGCAACAAGTTCCTTTCCTCCTCATGTTCCGACAGGTTCTTATCCATTTTATGGACAGATAATTCACTCTTCTTTAACCAGAAACAGTGATTATTCTAGATATAAGAAAAGCGTTTTTAGGTTCAAAGCTTCATGTTAAAATAGTTTGTCTAATTTCTTATTAAGGATATTATTTATGGCCTCATATTTCGTTTATAAAATTTCACCGACTATTGCCAACCTTGTTAAGCCAATGGAGATGCTTGATGAATTTGAGACATATAAAGAAGCTCGTAGCTTCGCCAGAGAACAACGCATGAACCCGGATAATAGTCCTCAGGATACGTTCAAGGTTATTTTTGCAGATAATCCTCTGGATGCTGAGGAAAAGCTTGGCGAACACCGGGAACAACCCATCCTGAAAGAATGGGAAAAGTAAGGTATTATCCTTTCCCCTGTTTTAACTGGAGAAAGAAAAACCTGCATTCTCATCACACCCTGACAAAAAATTTGAATAATTATGGATGAAGATCAGTATCGTTCAGCTTATCGGGAAATGAACCCCACTCGCTGCTACTTTGAAAAACTTTTATTACTGCGTTACGGGCAATGTGAACAGGCGGAAAAATTATTTCTGGCCGAGCGTGAAGCTTTTTCCTGTAAAGATGCTGTTGCCCAGCAGCGATGTCAAAGACTGCTGGAAAATCTTCGTTCCAGTTCCCGATTTGCCCTGCAGATAACTCAGGCCGATGGCCCATTACCCCATGCCAAAGAAGTTAAGGTTCAGGTTGGCGGCTTATTTGGTCTGCAGCAATTACTGGCTGACAAAAATCTGACTGAAACCGCTATTCTGAATGATGATGATGCGAAGTTTGGTGAGCAGGCACAGCAGCAGGCCCCTATCGAAAATGTTTTTTCCACCATAAATGAAACCATAGCTCAATTCCAGACACTGGCAGACATTCCTTATAATGAAGTGGTTAAATCCATTATTAATTTCAGATTGCCAGAACGTAAACGACGTTCAAAACGCAAACGTTCGAATAATTCAGATAACGAGTAAGAGTAGCGACAGGGATGAACCCTGTACTACTTGTTGGTTCTATAATATTTATTTCTTAAATTTAACCACTTCAGCAGGTTTGACTTCATCTGTAAAAAATGGACGGGATTTATTTTCAACGCCCAGTTCTGCCATTAATTCTCTTTCTCTAGCCGCAATCAATGAAAAACAGGCTCTGATATCATCAACGGTATCTTTACTTAAAGGATGAATCAGCCCTGGATCGGACGGTGTAGTATCTTTAACAATATTAGCCAGTGTTTTACGCATGGCCACCATAACCTGCTGTTCTTTGGTAAGTGAGTTAAAATCCATAGTGTTTACCTTTTTTGCATTTAATTTTTAACGTATGTATATGTTTAAGTCTAAAGTAAAAGCAGTATCCTACATTTAAAATCCTTTATCCTACATAAGGATCAGATTTATCTTGCAGATTTTATGCTTCAAAAATTTTATATTTAAGAACACAGGTAATAAAAATAACTATTAAATACCGCAGTAAAAACAAATATAAAAAAGAGGCAAATAAAAATGAAACAGGTTTATCTTTTTATGAGCACGATCGGGATTGCCTTTACCGGACTTATGCTGTCTCTGTATTTAATATTAAGTACTTTTTTTGTCTGATCCTGCTTTTACCTTCAAATAATATTCTCAGGCATTCTATTCCCTGCGACCACGCGCACTTTGAAATGAGCTGGTGCGTTCTGAATTCGGGTTAAACCATTTCAATTTATCATGCAGAGTGACCACATCGCCCACAATAATTAAGGTCGGTGCTTTCACTTTTTTCTGTTCAACAATTTCTGCCAGTGAAGCCAGTGTGCCCACATGTACCCGCTGATTTTCAGTTGTGCCCTGTTCTACCAGAGCTGCCGGTGTATCATCGCTTAAGCCGTGTGCGACCAGTTCCTTATGAATAACATTAACTGCCTGCAAGCCCATATAAAAGACAATAGTCTGGTTAGGATGTGCCAGTGCTTTCCAGTTAAGGTTCACTGTTCCGTCTTTTAAATGTCCGGTCACAAACACACAGGATTGTGCATAATCACGATGAGTCAGGGGAATTCCAGCATAACTTGAGCAGCCGGCAGCAGCCGTAATACCCGGTACTACCTGAAAAATAATATTATTTTCTTTCAGAGTTTCAATTTCTTCACCACCGCGACCAAAAATAAAAGGATCTCCGCCTTTAAGACGCAATACCCGTTTGCCTTCTTTGGCATAACGCACCAGACATTCATTAATGCCTTCCTGCGGGACGGCATGATTATTTCGTTCTTTGCCCACATACACCAGTTCCGCATCACGACGCACCAGGTCCAGAATGCCCTGAGACACCA
>JALSUJ010000679.1 GCA_027071355.1 Gammaproteobacteria bacterium
ATCTCGGCATCCTGCCTCCATAAACCCCGTAAACACAGGCCCTGCAGAAAGATACTCTTATCAGGTTTAAATCATACTGAATAAGTTACGATATTTTTTTATAGCAAATTAAATTCTTTTGTTATCGGGTCAATTTTTCTATAATGATAAGTCTTCTGAAATGTTCAGGGATTAACCAGATTGAAGGAAATTTGTCAGTGGCAGTAAAAAAACGGGGTTTAGGTCGTGGTCTAGATGCTTTGCTGGGCGGTAGTGTTAAAACTACCCGGCGTTCGGAATCGAATACTGCTGAAACCAGTCGTCATAATCGTGCCGACGGGGAACTACATAATGTACCGGTAGAATTTATTCAGCCGGGCGTTTATCAGCCGCGTATTGACATGCATCCTGAAGCCCTTGAGGAGCTGGCCAGTTCGATTAAAGCCCAGGGTGTGGTACAGCCTATAGTGATCCGCCCGGTGGGTGATACGACCAGCAGTGGCGATCAAAAATATGAAATTATTGCCGGTGAACGTCGCTGGCGTGCTTCACAAATGGCCGGACTGGCTGACATTCCGGCAGTGATCCGCGATGTTCCTGATCGGGCTGCCATAGCCATGTCACTGATTGAAAATATTCAGCGCGAAGAACTCAATCCTATTGAAGAAGCTAATGCCCTGAAACGTCTGATTGATGAATTTAATATGACGCATCAACTGGCGGCAGATGCTGTGGGGCGCTCCCGGGCTTCGGTATCTAATTTGCTGCGCCTGCTGGATCTGGAAGCCGGACCCCGGCGTCTGCTGGAAAATGGTGATCTGGAAATGGGTCATGCCCGTGCTCTGCTGGCATTAAAAGGTGAAGAGCAAAGTTATACGGCACGCCATGTCGTCAGTAAGGGGCTGTCAGTTCGGGAAACCGAAAGACTGATTAAGAAAATCCTTAATCCTAAAGAAAAACAGGAGAAAAAAGACGACCCTAATATCATGAATCTACAAAAAAATCTGACGGACAAGCTAGGTGCCAGAGTTATTTTTCAGCATGGCAGCAAGGGCAACGGCAAAATGGTTATTCAGTATAATAGTATTGATGAACTGGAAGGGATACTAGCACATATTAAATAAAATGATTTTGCCCGTATAACAAAGCCTGTTTATCAACTATAATTATATAATAAGCTTGTTTTATAAAATACCAGATACACAAAATTCATCCCAAACGGGTTAAAAGTTTGCAAATATAAACCTTACTTTAAGAATAGAACAATAGATATAGAAT
>JALSUJ010000680.1 GCA_027071355.1 Gammaproteobacteria bacterium
GGACAGTATTTTCCCGCTTATAAAACGATAGCCCTGAGCTTTTGCAGATAACTTTTCTGCCTGATACCAGCGCATTTCCGGCAGCTGCCAGATCCCCTTCTGTGCTTCTCGAGCCTGTTGTTCCAAAGCACGGTAACAGGACAACTGACGGGTATTGGGTGATATGGCAATACTGACAGCCAGGCCCTGTTTTAACAGGTATTGTTCCAGGCTCTGGCCATTGGGTAGCACCACATAGGCCAGGATACGATGATACCGATCTCTACGCTCTCGGTCGAAGGATAAGCCCACTTTTTCAGTCTTTCCGATAAAGTCCCGTAGAGCCTGGTAGGCCTGCTGACCATAAGGCTCAGATGCTTCTCCCCGATGCCCAAGCTCAGGTGTATTAATGCCAATCAGGCGGATCTTTCGACCGTCTTTCAGATGCAGGGTATCACCATCGACAATGCGTTTAATATTACCCCAGTCTGTCACTGTTTTTAATAGCTGCCCGGCAGGTAAACAGTATTTTAAGGGGCGTTCTGAAGAGGATAAAGCCTGTGCCGGCAAAACACCGAAGCTAATTAATATTAGAAGCGTTCTGATAATCATTTTTATAGTCAGACTGGAACAAAAAAGGCACCTTAGAAAACTAAAGTGCCTTTTTTCATTGTTCTCTTTGCTATTCATCATTTTCCACAGTAATAAAAAGCTAGAGAGAGAAATATATGCATAGAAACTTATTTTTTCATGCCGTACTTCTGACGGAACTTATCAACACGACCGGCCGTATCAACCAGTTTCTGCTTACCTGTGTAGAAAGGATGACAACTGGAACATACTTCAATTAATAAAGTGTCCTTACCTAAGGTAGATCGTGTTTTAAAACTATGACCACAACTACAGGTCACCTGTACTTCTTTGTATTCTGGATGAATATTTGCTCGCATGATATATAACCTTATAAAATTCTTTGAATGCCGCCACCAATGTATACGTTTTGTCCATACATTTTTATTCGTACAGTTTTTATTTGTACAACTAGTACCGCAAACCATTAAGCAGCCCGGCTGAACCCGGCTGTAACAGGAATCGGCGATCATACGCCTGTTTATTATTTTTTTCAAGAAAAATAAGCATAAGGTAAACCTGACTCGATTATTTTTTAAGGTTATGCTATACCCTAGCATTAAACCTTGTATATTATATATATAAGGTTTAATCACTCTCATAATCCAGAGACTGGTACTAAATTTATGACTCCCAAAGATAAAAAA
>JALSUJ010000681.1 GCA_027071355.1 Gammaproteobacteria bacterium
CTATTAAGGACAATGACTGGCCAAAAATCTCCATTCATGTACCCGCCTATAATGAACCTCCTGACATGATGATCACTACCTTAAATGCCCTTTCCAGACTAAATTATGATAATTATGAAGTCATTGTTATCGACAATAACACTCGTGATCCAGCGGTCTGGAAACCGGTGCAGGCACATTGTCAGACCCTGGGCGAACGCTTTAAATTCTTTCATAAAAACCCTCTGGCAGGTTTTAAATCCGGTGCTCTAAATTATGCTCTCAGAAAAACCGCACCAGATGCCAGTATTATTGCCGTCATTGACAGTGATTACTGTGTCGAACCACAGTGGTTAAATGAACTGATCCCCCAGTTTAAACAACCGCAGGTTGCCATAGTTCAGGCTCCTCAGGATTATCGCGATCTGGATGAAAACGCATTTAAAGCCATGTGTTTTTCTGAGTATCGTGGATTTTTCCATATTGGCATGGTAACCCGTAATGAACGTAATGCCATAATTCAGCATGGCACCATGACAATGGTCAGACGAAAAGTACTGGAACAGGTTGGCGGCTGGAGTGACAATACCATTACCGAAGATGCAGAACTTGGACTGATGATTTTTAGTGCAGGCTATGAAGCCGTTTATAGCGCCAGAAGTTATGGTAAGGGTCTAATGCCGGATACCTTTATCGACTATAAAAATCAGCGTTTTCGCTGGGCCTATGGCGCTATACAGATTATGCGCTACCATGCCAGTGAATTAACCGGTCGGATAAAAAGTAAACTGACTTCCGGACAGCGATATCATTTTATTGCCGGCTGGCTGCCCTGGATAGCTGACGGGATAAACCTTATCTTCAATAGTGCTGCGCTATTATGGACAGCCGCCATGATCCTGGCACCGGATAAAATTGATCCGCCCCTGATTATTTTTTCAATTTTGCCTTTGAGTCTGTTCCTGTTCAAACTGCTGAAACTTATTTATCTGTATCAGAGAGTACGGGTGGTCAGCACTTTACGACAAACCATTGCGGCTGCCCTGTCAGGACTCGCCCTGTCTCACACTATTGCAAAAGCCGTGTGGCTGGGTCTGTTCACCCGTGGCCGGCCTTTTTTACGCACCCCTAAAATGGAACACTCAGCAGCACTCTATCAGGCGGTTTCAGCCGCTCTGGAAGAAAGTCTGATTATGATTCTGATGTGGTCTGCTGCCGCAGCGGTATGGTTTTACTTATCTCTGGATGATCTGGATGTAATGCTCTGGTTTATTGTCTTATTAGTACAATCCATTCCCTATATGGCAGCATTATTTATGTCTATTATCAGCGCCTTTCCAAATTTAAAAAGTGCGCTAATTGTTAAATCCAGACCCGTTGTCACACAATAGCAAGTACAATAGCAATGTCATCGTTTATGCCCGACAACGCTTAATTTTTAAGGGCATTTTGCCATTGTGTAAATAAATCCTGATTAACTGCTGCCATAACATTTCTGGGTTCCTGTGATAATTTAAAAATGTGCTGTCCCTTTAAGGTCGAACTTAAACAGCCTGCTTCTTCTGCAATTAATTGCCCTGCAGCGTAATCCCAGAGCATATGTTTACCATGCAGATAAACCTGACAACGTCCGGCAGCCAGCCAGCACCATTCCAGAGCAGCCGCGCCAAAACTACGTTGTGAATGCCAGGGAACCTGGCGGATCAGTTTGCAACTTAAAGCATTATCCAGTCTTTTAAAATCTATCATGGCAATACACTGCTTTAATGTTTCTGGCGGAGTAGAAATTTCTAGCGGCTGACCATTAAGTTTCGCACCTTCACCTTTTAGCGCGGTAAAACACTCATCCCGAACTGGATCATATACAATACCCAATTGTGTCCGGCCATTTTTTATCAGGGCCAGGGAAATAGCAAAATAAGGTAAACCATGAGCAAAATTTGAAGTGCCGTCTAATGGATCCAGACACCAGAACCCCGGATGCTGTACCGAAAAAAATGCACTCTTTTGCTGATCGGATAATTCTTCCGCAAAAAAATCAAATTCAGGGAAATGATTTTTTAACTGCCGTTCAATTTCTGATTGTATTGCAATATCTGCTTCAGTAACCAGAGAACCATCGGCTTTACTATTTACCTGTGACCGGTTAAACAGGGGCATTAAACAGGATTTAGATACTTGTTTAATTATACCCTCTATCTTATTGATATTCATATCTTTTAAAATGAGTAAGTATGGGTGAAAAAATACGCAATATCAGACATCGTCTGGTATTCATCAATAGCAATACCGGCCTTTTTAAAGTCCAGGGCATCAGGATAACCGCTGGCCTGTTCGGCTTTCTGTCTGGCGTCATTACTCCATTGCAAGACCCATGCTGCAATATCAGGAATTTCATCAGCATCAATAGCGGATGTTGCCTGTGTTAAATTCTGGTAAAAACCATTTCGGGAAATTGAATTATAAACACTGGCCAGTAAGGTACGATTTTTTTGTAGTAAGCCGTCACGTAACTGCTGAATTTTTTCCTGCATCAGTTTTTCACGGGTTTTTTCGGAATGAGATTTTATCACTGACTGAACCTCATTATAACTATCACTGCCCTGTGAATCTGCCGCAAAGGCACTGACAAAAGCTTCCAGTACATTCAGGGCTTCATGGATATTAGAGATATTACGAGAACGGCTAATAATTTTTTTACAAAAAGCATTTAGCTGTTGAGCTTCCATATGAAAATTTAATGATTTGTTTTCCGATGACATTTTGATGTATTTCTCAATAGTGGATTATCAAATAGGCACAGGCTCAAATTATAAGGTGATAAATTTCAGACACTGAGTAAACGATTTATATTCTGTTTTTCATAACTTATTCAGCTAATTTAACTTTTAAACTCTTAGTAACAGGTATTGGGTATTTCTTGATAAAGTTTTGGCAGCAGGGATGCTGCCATAAAGCCTCCATGGATGGATTCACGGCGTCTTTAGCAAGGAATACCCAATACCTGTTACGAATTTTCGATTGGCTGAATAGATACTGTTTTTCGAGCTATTTTTTGGTAACAAAGTCATCACGACTTTGTTTGGCTCGGGTAAAAATTTCTTTTAATGTTTCTGCATCACCCTGCTCAAGAGCCGTTCGCAGTTTTGCCAGATCTCTGGAAAAATGATCCAGATGTTCCAGCAAAGCATCTCTATTGGCAAGACAGATGTCCTGCCACATAGCCGGATCACTGGATGCAATTCGAGTAAAATCTCTAAACCCTCCGGCAGCATTATCAAATATTTCCTGTTTCTCATCCAGAGTGGTTAAGGTGTTGACCAGAGAAAAAGCCAGTAAGTGAGGTAGATGACTGGTGGCAGCCAATACCATATCATGGTGTTGAGCATCCATAGTAACCACTTGCGCACCCGTTGAGTGCCATAACTGAGTCACTATTTGAATAGCTTTTTTACTGGTTTGAGGTAAGGGAGTAAGAATAACCCGGTGGTTGTTAAACAGGCTATCAAAAGATGCTTCAACCCCGCTATTTTCGGTTCCGGCAACAGGATGGCCGGGTACAAAATTTTCCGGTACAGTCCCGAACACCGCTTCAGCCATTTTTATCACAGAGGTTTTGGTACTGCCGCCATCGGTGATAATAGTATTTTTATTTAATACATCCTTAAGCTGGGTAAAAATACTCTGGAAGCTACCCACTGGGGTAGCTATAAAAATCATATCCACAGTTCTGACAGCAGATTGAATATCCAGTGAATATTCATCAATAACGCCCAGTTTTAGTGCTTTTTCAAGATTTTTCTGTTCTCTGCCGCAACCGATAATATATTTTACCAGCCCTGCAGAACGAACGGCTCGTGCAAACGAACCGCCAATTAAACCAACACCGATAATGACTAGAGTATCAATAACAGGTTCCGGCATGTTTTTTATCCTGTAATTCGCTTAAGTGCATCCAGCACACGCTGGTTTTCATTAGCACTGCCAATAGATATTCTTAAATGCTCAAACATTTGATAATTAGAAACCGGACGAACAATAACACCTTCATACAAGAGTTTTTCATATATCCGGGCAGAGTAAGCACCGGTCTGTACACAGATAAAATTACCTGCAGAAGGTATATAATCCAGTCCCATTGCTTTAAAACCATCAATTAATACAGCCATCCCCTGCCAGTTAAGGGCGACAGATTGTTGTATATGTGCCTGGTCATCCAGTGCTACGGCGGCACATTCCAGAGCAAAAGTATTATTATTAAAGGGCTGACGAACCCGGTTTAATAAATCAGCAATATATTGAGAAGAGATGGAATAACCTACCCGAAAGCTGGCCAGACCATAGGCTTTAGAAAAGGTCCGAGTCACCACCAGATTCTCAAAATGCGGGATTTCTGCCAGCATAGACTGATAGCGCTCAGAAACACCGCTGAGTTTATGTGCCGCATATTCTTCATAAGCCTCGTCCACTACCACAACAATATGTTGCGGAACCTGCTTTAAAAAGTTTTTTAACTCACTGGCAGACAGACAGGTGCCGGTGGGATTATTAGGGTTGGCAATAAAGATCAGTTTTGTTTTATCACTAATAGCATTCAGCATGGCATTGAGATCATGCCCCCAGTTAAGGGCTTCCGTAATAACAGCCGTCGCACCTACTGCCTGAGTGGCTATAGGGTAGACGGCAAAGGCATATTGTGAAAAAATAACTTCATCACCAACGCCTGCAAAAGTTCGTGCCAGTATATCCAGCACATCGTTAGAGCCATTGCCAAGAGTGATCTGTTGCGTACCTAACTGGGATAATACCGGAGTTAAGTGTTCCACTAAGCGGTCTTTTAAAACAAAGCCGTTACCATCAGGATAGCGGGCCAGTTCCTGAGGCTTTGAGAGCAGGCTATTTAGATGGGCTAAAACGTTTGGACTGGGTCCCAGTGGATTTTCATTGGAAGCGACTTTAACGGCATTTTGTACACCATACTCCCGCTCTAAAGTTTCTATAGGTTTACCGGGAATATAAGGGCTGAGATTTGCTACACCAGTCACAGCCTGTATGCTTGCCGCTGTATTCTCCGGCATTATAAAACGGCCTTTGGATAAGAACCCAGTATTTTCATGACACTGGCCTGCTGTTCCATTTCTGCCACTGCCCGTGCAACCGACGGATGTGAGATATGGCCATCGATATCAATAAACAACAGATATTGCCAGAGACCACGGCGAGATGGACGAGATTCAATACGGGTCATTGACAGACCATTTTCAGCAATGGGTTTTAACAGGCTATGTAAGGCACCGGATTTATTAGCCGATGTGACCATTATAGAAGTTTTATCAAAAGCAAGACTTTGCTCATCAGCCTGTTCCTGATGTTCAGCACAAGAACTGGCATCGACAGTCTGCTTGCCCAGAATAATAAACCGGGTAGTATTATCCGGTTCATCTTCAATTTTTTCTGCCAGAAGATTTAATTTATAAATTTCTGCAGCAGCAATACTGGCAATGGCTGCTGCTCCATTTTCTATCGATGCAAGACGCGCAGCTTCAGCGTTACTATTAACTGGAATACGTTCAATGCCCGGTAGACGACTATCCAGCCATTCTCGACACTGAGCCAGTGACTGCTGGTGTGAATAAACTTTTTTAATGTCTGAGACAGAGTCATCCTGCCCCATCAAATATTGATGAATGCGTAACGAAACCTCACCACAGATTTTTAAAGGGGATTCAATTAACAAATCCAGGGTATGACTAATCACCCCTTCAGTTGAGTTTTCAACTGGAACAACCCCATAATTACAGGCATCAGCATCCACTTCCCGGAATACTTCGTCAATGGTTGATAAAGGAATCGTTTTAACGGAATGACCAAAATGCTTTAAAGCTGCAGCCTGGGTAAAGGTCCCTTCCGGACCCAGAAAGGCAATTTTCATGGGTTGTTCCAGCCCCAGACAGGCTGACATGATTTCCCGAAACAGACGAGCCATTTCTTCATTACTTAATGGCCCGGTGTTTCTTTGCATGACATGACGCAACACCGCCGCCTCACGTTCAGGACGGTAAAAAAGTACTTCTTTACCGTCCTGAGCATCCGCCAGTTTAACCTCAGCAACCTCCTGAGCACATTGAGCACGCTGATTTAACAGGTTCTGGATCTGCTGGTCCAGAGCATCTATCTGATCACGTAATTGCTTGAGATCCTTACTCAAAATTCAGTTCTCACCTGCTTGTTTATGGTAAAACCCGTACGGCTAAGACACCGTCAATCGAACTCAGGTTTTCAACCACATCCCCAGTGACTTCATTATTTACGTCAACAATAGTATAGGCCAGATCAGCCTTGGATTTATTGACCATATCGGCAATATTTAAACCAGCATCTGCCAGTGTTGAAGATATCTGTCCCAGCATATTCGGCTCATTACTATTGGCAATAGTAATACGATAACAACCTTGCGAACGTGGCATATTTACTTCCGGAAAGTTTACTGATAATTTAACATTACCATTTTCCAGATAATCTTTAACATTGCTTGAAACGATAATGGCACAATTATCTTCTGCATCCTGAGTTGAGGCACCAAGATGCGGCAGACACACAACATTAGGCGCATCTTTTAAAGTATTGTTGGCAAAATCATTGACATAGCCATATAAATGACCGGATTTCAAAGCCTCTGCCATGGCGGTATCATCAATAATTCCATCACGCGCAAAATTCAACACGGTTGCACCGGGTTTTAATTGTTCAATACGCTCAGCATTAAGCATATTTCGGGTAACCTCAATTAACGGTACATGGAAAGTCAGAAAATCCACCTGTGATAACATGGCATCAAAACTGGAGGCCTGCTGGACACTGGAAGACAGCATCCAGGCACCTTCAACAGTTAATCCGGGGTCAAATCCAATCACATTCATACCCAGGTCTTCAGCCACTTTTGCTACGGCACGACCAATAGCCCCCAGACCTACAACACCCAGTGTTTTACCGGGCAATTCAAAACCGGCAAAGTTTTTCTTACCCGCTTCGGCCTGTTTGGCAATTTCTTCATCTGAACCTTCAAGTTTGCTGGCAAACTCCCAGGCTGGACCAATATGACGAGCGGACATTAACATACCTGCGACGACCAGTTCTTTAACCGCATTGGCATTGGCACCGGGTGCATTAAATACCGGGATCCCACGGTCACTCATCTTGTCAATGGGAATATTATTAACTCCGGTTCCTGCACGGCCTACGGCTTTAAGGCTGTCGGGAATGTCCATATCATGCATTTTAAACGAACGCAGTAAAATGGCATCCGGGTTCTGGATTTCAGAAGCAATTTCATAATTATCTCTGGGAAACTTTTCAAGACCGGCCACTGAGATATTGTTCAGGGTTAAAATTTTATTCATTGCTAATTACCTACCCGTTAGCCTTTGCAAATTCATCCATAAATTCAACCAGGGTATTCACACCGGCTTCAGGCATGGCATTATAAATACTGGCACGCATACCACCTACAGAACGGTGTCCCTTTAAGGTTGCCAGACCTTTTTTTGCTGCCTGTGCAAGAAAATCTGCATCCATAGCAGCATCTTTTAAGGTAAATGGTACATTCATCCAGGAGCGATAACGCTTTTGCACAGGATTAGCATAGAAACCACTATCATCAATTGCTGCATATAATTTATCAGACTTGGCTTTGTTAATTTTACCCATAGCTTCAAGACCGCCATTATCCAGCAGCCATTCAAACACCATGCCCGCTATATACCAGCTATAGGTGGGTGGCGTATTATACATTGAGTCTGCATCCGCATGGATTTTGTAATTCAGCATAGCTGGAGTAATATCTGCGGCATAACCAATCAGGTCTTCACGAATAATAACCAGGGTCAGTCCGGCGGGCCCGACATTTTTCTGAGCACCTGCGTAAATCATTCCAAATTTAGACACATCTAATGGACGGGACAGTATGGTAGAAGATATATCCGCTATTAATGGAACATCACCGGTATCGGGTATATAATCAAATTCCACCCCGCCAATGGTTTCATTCGGGGTGTAATGAACATAAGCCGCATCAGGGTTTAATGTCCAGTCAGAGAAATCCGGAATAGTAGTAAAGCCGGTATCTTCTGAACTGGCCACTACATTAACATCACAATAACGTTTGGCTTCAGCTATCGCTTTTTTAGACCACATACCGGTATTAACATAATCGGCGGTCTTCTTATTACCTAACAGATTTAAAGGAATAGCACCAAACTGCTGACTGGCTCCACCCTGTAAAAACAGCACTTTGTAATTATCAGGAATGGCCATCAGAGTTCGTAAATCAGCTTCAGCCTTACTGGCAATTGACATAAAAGCCTTACCACGGTGAGACATTTCCATAACTGACATGCCTTCTCCACGCCAGTCCAGCATTTCTTCACTGGCTTTTTTGATAACAGCCTCAGGTAACATGGCTGGTCCTGCACTGAAATTAAACACTCTAGACATTGCAAATCCTTAATTAAAATTTAAATTGGGTTAGTTTTCTATAATAGCTATCTATAATACTTATGAAGCCGCATCAGTTTCAGAATCATCTTCATTTACTGTTTCACATACCCGTTCTATCTGAACCAGTTTTTCATTATTGGTCAGGCGAATTAATCTGACGCCCTGGGTATTTCTGCCCACAATAGAGACTTCTGTTGAGCGGGTTCTGACAATAGTACCGCCATCAGTAATCAACATAATTTCACTATTTTCATCCAGCAGACAGGCTCCTACCATAGCGCCATTACGTTCAGAAGTTTTAATGGCCAGAACCCCCATACCGCCGCGCCCTTTTACCGGATATTCAATAATGCGAGTACGTTTGCCATAACCATTTTCGGTAGCGGTTAAGACATAGCGATCTTCACATTCCGGAGGTACAACAATCAGGGAAATCACTTTGTGAGCATCAGGCAGTTTTATACCGCGTACTCCAGTTGCTACCCGTCCCATGGAACGCACCAGGGATTCATTAAAGCGGATTGCCTTGCCTTCAGTGGAAAACAGCATAATATCCTGCTGACCATCGGTTAGCTGAACATCAATCAGTTTGTCTCCTGCTCGTAATTCAATAGCACGAATACCATTGCTTCTGGGACGAGAATAATCCAGTAAAGGGGTTTTCTTCACAGTACCATTGGCTGTGGCCTGCAAAATAAACTGACCGTCAACAAATTCCTTAATAGGTAAAATGGCATTGACTTTTTCATCCGGATCCAGAGGCAGTATATTTATAATTGGTCGGCCACGGGAACCACGGCTTGCCAGCGGCAGTTCATAGACTTTTTTCCAGTACACCTGTCCGGCATTAGTAAAACATAATATGGTGTCATGACTTGAAGCAACAAACAGTTTGTCTATAAAGTCTTCCTCTTTCATGGATGTTGCTGATTTACCACGCCCACCCCGGCGTTGCGCTGCATAGTCTGCCAGCGGCTGAGTTTTGACATAACCTTCATGAGACAATGTCACCACCCGATCTTCTTCTGCAATCATGTCTTCATAAGACAGGTCATCTTCTGATTCACGAATTTCTGTACGACGCTCATCACCATACTGGTTAATCATGGCTTCCAGTTCTTCTCGAATAACACCCATCAGAACTTCCTGACTGCCAAGAATTTCCAGATACCATTTGATCTTTTCAATAATTTCCTTGTATTCGGCGACAATTTTTTCAATTTCCAGACCGGTCAGACGATGCAGCCGCAGATCCAGAATAGCCTGTGCCTGAACCGGTGACAGGTGATAGCCGTCATCAAACAGCCCGAATTGTTCATCCAGGCCATCAGGGCGTGATTGCTCGCCGCCACCGGATAATAATTCCTTAACCAGACCTGGTTCCCAGCTGGTTGATATCAGTTTGGCTTTGGCTTCCTGAGGATTTGACGATTCTTTAATGAGTTTAATAAGAGGATCAATATTGGCCAGAGCCACCGCCTGCCCTTCCAGAATATGGGCACGTTCACGGGCTTTACGTAATTCATAGACAGTACGGCGGTTAACGACTTCGCGGCGATGACGGATAAACTGTTCAATAAGTTCTTTCAGATTAAACAGTTTGGGCTGGCCATCTACCAGTGCCACCATATTGATACCAAACACATTCTGCATTGCCGTGTGCTTGTATAAGTTATTCAGCAGCACATCAGCAGGCTCTCCACGTCTGGTTTCAATCACCATACGCATACCGTCTTTATCCGATTCATCTCGCAGCTCTGAAATGCCTTCAATTTTCTTTTCTTTAACCAGTTCGGCAATACGTTCCAGCAGACGGGCTTTATTAACCTGATATGGCAGTTCGGTGACCACAATACGTTCGCGATTATTGCCCATCTCTTCAATTTCAGTACGGGCACGCACTCGAATACGACCGCGCCCGGTATGATAGGCCTCATGAATGCCACGCGAACCGTTAATAATACCGGCAGTTGGAAAATCGGGTCCGGGAATATATGTAATTAAATCAGAAATGGTAATGTCAGGATTATCGATATAGGCCAGACAACCATTAATCACCTCATTCAGATTATGCGGCGGAATATTAGTGGCCATACCTACGGCAATACCGGATGAACCATTTATCAGCAGATTTGGAATTTTAGTGGGCAGAACGGTGGGTTCGTGTTCAGACTCATCATAGTTGGGACTGAAATCAACGGTTTCCTTATCAATATCAGCCAGCAGTTCGTGAGCAATTTTGGCCATCCGGACTTCAGTGTAACGCATGGCAGCTGGTGAATCACCGTCTACTGAACCAAAGTTACCCTGACCATCAACCAGCATATAACGCAGGGAAAAATCCTGGGCCATACGAACAATCGTATCATAAACTGCCGTGTCGCCATGAGGATGATATTTACCAAGCACATCACCCACAATACGGGCAGACTTTTTATAGGGTTTATTCCAGTCCATGCCGGTTTCGTGCATGGCGTAAATAACTCGACGGTGTACCGGTTTAAGTCCATCACGGACATCTGGAAGTGCTCGTCCTACGATCACACTCATGGCGTAATCCATATAGGACTGCTTCATCTCCTCCTCAATATTTATATGCAGGAGTTCTTTTGCAAAATCTGACATTTAGTGGTTATATTTCCGTTTTTTATCTTTTTTGAGTCGAAATAAATGGCATTGAGAGGTCTGTGTATAACACGGTCAATATTGTGGTATAAAATACCCTGTATGACAATGCTGAATAACAATGAATGTTTAAATCTCAATATATGGTAAAAACCCAATTATTCTAACACAAACCAGTCATTATGTGCCGATAATTCTGGACAAAAAAACAGTTTTTTTAGCATAATAGTCATTTTAAGGGATTATCCTAAATAAATCAGTTGAATCGTAGCGAGAATGATCAGAGTGCTGGAGATACAAGGATTTACAGGTTATTTTGGTTTTATTCGTAGTCACCCTACGGGTGAAGTCAAAATATTCTGGAAAGTCTTGTAGATTCAGTGCTATGGACATTCGCAGTAGGTTCAACTGATTTATTTAGGATTAAGTAAGCCAGAAAAAACCGGGACTGATTGCTCAGTCCCGGTTTTTTTGTTTCTGATACTCGAGTAGCGTATTATTTTTTTTAGTGGTAGCGGCTCTTATCGAACCAGTTTACTATGTTCCGGAAGCGTGACATTCAGTTCCAGGATAGGACAGTCATTGTCATTAGTATCCAGCTGGACGTTAATATCATCAGCCTGAATTTCAACATATTTACTGATCACCTTGAGAATATCTTCTTTTAGCTGGGGCAGGTAATCGGCGCTACCTCGAGTATGACCGCTGCGCTGATGTGCCACAATGATCTGCAGACGTTCCTTGGCCTTTGTGGCGGTTTTTTTCTTTTCTGTGCGAAAGTAATCTAAAATTCCCATTACTTACCTCCAAAAACACGTGAGAAAAAGCCTTTTTTCTCAGTCGACAGGAATCGGTGCTCGACATCTTTACCTAAAAAGCGTTCCACCAGATCGTCATAGGCCTGACCAGCAATACTGTCCTGATCCAGAATAACCGGTGCTCCGGTATTGGATGCCTGTAATACCGACTCTGATTCAGGAATAACCCCCAGTAAAGGAATCGCCAGAATATCAATAATGTCATCGACACTGAGCATTTCACCATCTTCCACACGTTTTGGTGAATAGCGGGTAATAATAAGATGGGTTTTAACCGGGGCCATTCCTTCAATAACTCGCTTTGTTTTACTATCCAGAATACCCAGAATACGATCAGAGTCTCGTACCGAGGAGACTTCCGGATTGGTTACAATCAGGGCTTCATCAGCCAGATACAGGGCTTTTAAGGCGCCAGATTCAATGCCTGCCGGTGAGTCACAGATAATATAATCAAAGGTTTCAGACAATTCTCTCAGTACCCGCTCAACACCTTCCTGCGTCAGAGCATCTTTATCGCGAGTTTGAGAGGCTGGGAGAATATGTAGATTTTTCACCCGTTTATCTTTAATAAGTGCCTGGTTCAAATTAGATTCATCATTAATGACATTAATAAAATCAAAGACCACCCGGCGCTCACAACCCATAATCAGATCCAGATTTCGCAGACCGATATCAAAATCAATAATGACAGTTTTATAGCCTTTCTGAGCCAGTCCAGTGCCAAATGCTGCACTGGTGGTGGTTTTACCCACCCCGCCTTTGCCAGAGGTTACTACAATAATTTTTGCCTTTTTTTCATTTTTAGACATTGTCTGGTTTGTTCCTTTAAATTGATAGTGAGAAACGCTTTATAGTATGAGTTCGTCAATCTGCAGTCGTTCATGGTCCATAAATATCTGTACCGAGGTGCCGATTTTATCTTCCGGGATATCTTCACTCAGGAGGTATATTCCGGCAATGGAAAGCAGTTCACTTTGCAGACTATGACAGAAAATGGCTGCGGACTGATCACCCTGTACACCGGCCAGTGCCCGTCCGCGCAGGGTTCCGTAAATATGAATATTGCCGTCAGCGAGAACTTCTGCCCCGGCACTGACTGAACCAATAATAATTAAATCACCGCCACGGGCATAAATCTGTCGTCCTGAACGAATAGTCTGTTTGACTACTTTTGCCGTCTGGGATAATAACTGAGGGGCGGGTGGTTCTGCTCCCTTGCTGCTGGTTTGCTCAGGGCTTTTTGAAGCAGATGTTTCTTCCGGGACTGACGGGCTGTTTTCTGGCGTTGATTCAACTACCGTATCCAGTACCGGCGGCGGCTCCGAGGTGTTTTTGTGTGCTTCTGGTTTGTGTCTGGCTTCAGCCAGAATGGCAAGGCCTGCAGATTCCAGCAGGGTTAGAATAGACTGATCAGCACCTTTTACACCTACCGGTATAATAGACAGGGATAATAGAATTTCTCTTAAATCAAAAAAATCCAGCTGTTGTTTATCGGCTGGCAGTTCATGAAGGTCGATAACAACCGGAGTCTGATTAAAAAAACCGGGGGCCATTTTAACACGCTCAGTCAGCTGCGTTTCCAGAACGGACAGATCGTTTTCAAAAAGTTGCAGTACAGTCAGAGTAAAAAGGCTTCCTTTTAGTTCGAAACAGGCATTATCCATAAAATAGTATTGTCACAGGTCGATTAAATAATGGTCCCTAGTATAGCAAAATCCTGGTATCAGTCTAAGTATTAAACCTGGAAAATTAGCTTAATCATGAACTCAGTCGGTATTACAATAAGTCGATACGCTAATTTGTACGGAATCGCCGGGAATTTATGTTAAGATCCCGTTATCACTGTAAATTTATTAAAACCATGAAGAAAATCTGTTTATTGAATGATATACCTGATCGTGAGGCACGCACCTTTGCTTACGATGATAACTATTCTATGCTGGTATATCGTAATGGTGACAATGTTTATGCCTACATTAACAGCTGCCCCCACGCTGGTGTACCTCTGGAATGGAATGCCGATCATTTTATGAGTATGGACGGCCTGCTCTTGCAATGCGGGACTCATGGTGCACAATTTGAACCACCTACTGGAAAATGTGTATATGGGCCGTGCAAGGGGGCTCATCTACATAAAATTGATACAAAAGTAGTCGATAAAATGATTTACCAGGTTTGAACTTTTTACCTGCCTGATTTATTTAGGATGATACCCTGACTTTTATTTTAACCCCGGATTATCTTTATCAGTAACGTCTGTATAAATAAGTATATGTCCTGTCTGTTTTAAATGTTAAAATACCAATAATACGCCCTGAACCGGCAGAATTTCAATTACCTGACTTTATGCTCTGTGAGGAAAGGGCGGGGAAATAATGGGTCAGGATAAAAAACTTTTACAGGATCGTTTAGAACCAGTCATTATGAATATCAGCCATTTTTTTAAATTAGACAATAAGCTAATTAATTTTACACGTCCTCAGGCCAGTTCTTTTGCTAAAAGTGTGGCCGGTGATTTTAACCCGATTCATGATGAAGACAATAAACGTTTTTGTGTACCCGGTGACTTATTATTTTCGGTATTTCTCTCTCAGCAGGGCGTTTATCAGGAAATGAAATTTGAATTTTCCGGTATGGTCGGCGATTCAAATCAGGTCTTTTTTAGCAGTGAAGGTAATTCAGCCTTTGTTTTAAAGGATGAAAATGATAAAAATTTTATGCGTATTCAGACCTCCGGTGAGATGACTCAGGAGCCAGAGTTTATCAACCAGTTATCTGAAAAATATGTACAGTTTTCCGGTCAGACTTTTCCTCATATACTGGTACCTTTAATGCAGCAGGAGGGCGTGATGATAAATCCTGCCCGTCCACTGGTGATTTATAAAAATATGGAAATCACACTGGACAGGTTATCTGGAAAGAATATTGAGCTCAGGCTGACAAAATCTATTTTAAATAAAAATGGCAAAAAAGGTGAAGCGAGACTGGAATTTGCTATTCTGGCTGATGGCGAAGAAATTGGTCATGGGGCTAAGAACTTGTTACTCAGCGGTTTAAGAGAGTATGATCAAAGCTCACTGGATGAGGTTATTGACGCTTATGATCAGCGTAAAACAACTTACCTAAATCGTTAGTTCTCTGTTCTATAAAAAACCGCAGGACATTGAGATGCGTCTAGCTGTAACACGATATGGAGAGGCTCAAACCGATCATTCACTGCCTGTTATTATCCTGCACGGTCTTTTTGGCAGCAGCCGTAACTGGCATCCTATTGCTCAGTCATTATCAAAAAGCTCTCCGGTTTATGCCCTGGATCTGCGTAATCATGGTAAGTCACCTCATTCCAGTATTATGGATTATCCTGCTATGGCGCAGGATGTTGTGGAGTTTATGGCTGCAGAGCACATTGACCAGGCTCGCTTTATAGCTCATAGTATGGGTGGCAAAGCGGCTATGTGGCTGGCGCTTACTCAACCTGAACGGGTGCAGAAACTGGTGGTGGTGGATATAGCTCCGGTTGCTTATGAGCATGATTTTTCCGGAGTTCTGGAGGCACTTCAGTCGCTACCTCTAGAGTATATCAGTTCACGCAAAGAGGCGGATCAATATCTGGCTCGGTATTTAGCTCAGCGCAGTCTGCGGCAGTTCTTATTACAAAACCTGCAGTTAAAGAGTGGTCATTATCAATGGCGTCTGAATCTGGATGCCATAACCCATTCTATTGCTGATATTACCGGTTTCCCGGATACCCGAAATATTCAGGTTTATGCAAAGCGGGTATTGTTTATTGGTGGTGGACAGTCTGATTATCTGAGCCGGGAAAATCAGCAAAAGAGCCGTCAGTTATTTCCACTAGCGACTTTTTCAATAATAAAAAATGCCGGTCACTGGCTTCACTCAGAGCAACCAGAAATTTTTATGGCTTTAATTAAATCTTATATGAATTGAATTGTAACAATGAAACCCGATAGACCTGCGGCAATGCGTCTGCTCATTCAGCAAATACGTACTGCCATGCCATTTGATTTACCAGAAGCCAGTTTATGTTCCGGAAAATGCAATGGCTGTTCTCAAAAGTTACTGGATTATCTGGATAGTGAACTGGAGGAATGGGAAATACGTCTTAAAGCGGGTGAAGTACCGGATTTTGGGGATATCAGTAGAATTGCCCGAACCAGTAAAAAAATTTATAAAATTTTAGATGTTAATGGCTTGCTGGAACATCAGGTATAAAAGGTTGCCTGTACACCGGCAAAATGAATAATATCACCTTCCGATAATTTGGAATGGAGAATTTTCTTACCATTCACAAAGGTACCATTAGAACTGCGTAAATCAGTCAGAAAATAATTTTCTTCCCGGTTGATTCGGGCGTGTTGTTTGGAAACGGCCAGATCATTAATGACAATATCATTGTTTTCCTGACGACCAATGGTGGTGGTGCCTTTATCCAGTTTATAATCTTTATACTCGTGTGATGATATTTGTATCCTGAGTAATCCCACTGAATATCCTTTTTGTCAATTTGATTATTTGATAGCTCTT
>JALSUJ010000682.1 GCA_027071355.1 Gammaproteobacteria bacterium
ATGACTTCTCCGGGTTCAACCGACAGAGAAATGCTGTCCAGAATCAGGGGGCCGTCAGGACGGTATCTGAAACGAACATGTTCAAAATCAACCTGTCCCTGTAGTTGAGGCAGAGTACTTCGGCTGGGATCAAACCCCGGTTCTTTAGGGGTGTTAAGAATATCTCCGAGCCGCTGCACAGAAATTCCTGCCTGCTGGAAGTCCTGCCAGAGCTGAACCAGTTTTAAAATTGGGCCGCTGACCCGCCCGGCAAACATATTAAAGGCAATAAGCTGCCCGACAGAAAGTTTCCCTTCAATGACCAGATGTGCACCAAACCAGATAATAAGCAAGGTAGTGATTTTACTGATAAATCCAGCCAGCTGATTGGCTACATTATTCAGATTTTGACTACTAAATGAAGCATTAATGTATTTAGCCAGTTGTTCTTCCCACTTTCTCTGCATTTGAGGTTCAACTGCCATAGTTTTAAGCGTTTCAATACCTGTTACAGATTCCACCAGAAAAGCCTGATTTGCGGCCCCGTGTTTAAATTTCTGATCCAGTCGATGACGTAAGATTGGTGTAATAAAAATGGATAAAATAATATAGAATGGGATGGCACCCAGAACAATTAATGTTAATACTGGGCTGTAAAACCACATGATAATAAAAAAGATAAGCGTAAAAGATAGATCAATTAACAGGGTTAATGCAGTACCGGTAATAAAATTTCGGATGCTGTCCAGTTCATGTACTCTGGCTACACTCTGTCCAACCTGACGGGTTTCAAACCATGCAAGAGGTAATGCCAGCAAATGATGAAACAGTCTAGCTCCTAATTCAACATCAACTCGATTAGCAGTATGAGAAAAAATATAGTTTCTCAGCCCGCCTAAAATCATCTCAAATGCAGAAATAATAAAAAATCCAATGGCCAGTACATCCAGAGTGGTTAAGCCCTTATGAACTAGAACCTTATCCATAACAACCTGAAAAAACAAAGGCGTTATCAGAGCAAAAAGCTGCAAAAAGAAGGAAATAACCAGGACTTCTTTGAAATATTTACGGTATTTTATCAGAGAAGGGATAAACCAGCTGATATTAAATGTTTTATTACTAAAAATATTTCCCTGACGTTTGAGCAAAATAATTTCACCCGACCATAATGTTTCTAATTTTTCAAAAGAAATTATATCCTGTGAATTACTTTTCTCTTTATTTAACTGTTATATTAATACCTGTTGTTGTTTTTCTATCTCTGTAGAGGAAT
>JALSUJ010000683.1 GCA_027071355.1 Gammaproteobacteria bacterium
TATTCAAAATCGATCAGAAGATTCTATTATTCGGGAAATTGAAGAGATACGTGATCATGTGCCCGAATTTAAAGGTTATATTTCTGATTTAGGCGGTCCCACTGCCAATATGTGGCGACTGGCCTGTGATGATAAAAATATTGAGGCAGCCTGTCGTCGACTGTCCTGTGTTTATCCCACTATCTGTAATCATATGGGTACGGATCACGGCCCGCTGGTGCATCTGTATCAGCGGGCCAGAAAATTACCCGGTATTAAAAAAGTCTTTATTGCCAGCGGCCTGCGTTATGATCTGGCAGTTAGATCGCCGGAATATGTGAAAGAACTGGTGACACATCATGTGGGCGGTTATCTGAAAATTGCTCCCGAACATACGGAACAGGCCACTTTAAGTAAAATGATGAAGCCGGAAATCAGTTCTTATTATGAATTTAAACAGATGTTTGAAAAATTTTCTAAAGAAGCGGGCAAAGAGCAATATTTAATTCCCTATTTTATTGCTGCTCATCCTGGTTCTACCATTGAAGATATGGTCAATCTGGCGCTGTGGTTAAAGGCAAATAAATTTCGTCTGGATCAGGTACAGAATTTTTATCCCTCACCCATGGCAACAGCCACAGCTATGTACCACAGCGAGCGCAATCCTTTAAAACGTCTGAGTTATAAATCTGAAAAAGTACTGACCGCAAAAGGTGAGCGCAGTCGCCGATTACATAAGGCATTGCTGCGTTATCACGATCCTAAAAACTGGCCTCTGATCCGTGAAGCTTTGCGGGCAATGGGACGCTTTGATTTAATTGGTAATGGTGAGCATCAACTGGTTCCTTCTGAGAAAAATAAAACGCCTGATTCTGTGAATTTTAAACGGGCTGGCCGGTCTAGACATAAAGCTGGAAAAACAATACGGACAAAGGGTGGAAAAAGAGTTGGAAAATCCGTTAGAAAATAACGGAAGTCCAAAATCGATAAAACGTTTAAACAATACAGGAATAGTCAATTGAATTGCTTACAACATCTTTTTGATAGTAACCGTGCCTGGGCCGATTCTGTTAAACAAAGAGACCCGGAATTTTTTTCCCGCCTGTCCAACCAGCAATCACCCGAATATCTGTGGATAGGCTGTTCAGATAGTCGAGTACCGGCGAATCAGATCACTCGTCTGGAACCCGGTGAGGTTTTTGTACACCGTAATATTGCCAATATCGTGGTGCATACGGATCTTAACTGTCTGTCTGTGCTGCAGTATGCCGTTGAAGTGTTAAATGTGAAGCACATAATAGTTTGTGGCCATTATGGCTGCGGTGGTGTCCGGGCGGCCCTGGAGAACCATGAACATGGCCTGATTGATAACTGGCTGCGTCATATTAAGGATGTTCTTCGTTTTAATAAGGATAAATTTAATGGTCTGGAGCATGAACAGAAAATGGATTTATTATGTGAACTGAATGTTCGGGAACAGGTCACCAATATCTGTAATACTACCATTGTTCAGGATGCCTGGAATAACGGCAAGGAGCTGTCAGTGCATGGCTGGATCTACAGTGTGGAAAACGGCATCCTGAAAGATCTGCAAGCCTGTATGACAGAAAAGGATGTTAAACCCAAAGCATGAAGGTCTATTTTTTCGTTTGGAACGCATGGCTTTAATCTGCTTTAAACCACTTGTGATTCATGGTTTTAAAAACCTTTCCGGGATAATGTGTTTTCCCCAGACTGCCATTGTAACGGGCCAGAGCCCGGCTCAGGTTACCTTTTTCAATTTTCAGATAATAGCTTAATATCGTGCAGCCAAAACGCAGATTGGTCTGAATATCAAATAAATTGTCCTTTGGGTGACCTATCTCCTTTAACCAGAAAGGCATAATCTGCATTAGCCCGCGAGCACCAACCCACGAAATAGCATAGCGGTCAAAATTACTTTCTATCTCAATAACAGATAATACCAGTTCCGGTGACAGTCCAGCCCGGGTGGCTTCCTGATGAACGTGTTTGAGTATTTCCATGCGTTCCCGGGGATCGGGTACCTGTTCAGCCATTCGGGTAGACATATCCAGCAGCCAGACTTCTGCATCAAAGCGATCAGAAAAGCCGCTGGTATCCTCAACGGCTTTAATTAATAATTCTTTTAATTTTTCATCAACATTGGTTTTATAGCTTTGTTTTTGAGTCGCAATAGTGGAACCTGACTCTGCCATAAGAGGGGTACTGAATAAGACTGATATTAAAAACAGCAGCAGCCAGCCGAAACCATAATAGCTTTGAACAGGCTGGCGCGAAGTGTTATTAAAGACGGGCTGATTATGACAGGTTCTGGACATAAGTAATGATATCATCGATAGCAATTTCTCTGGCTTCGCTATCAGTGCGCCCTTTGAATTCCAGTACCCCCTTATCCAGGCTGCGTTCGCCGATTACTATGCGATAGGGGATACCGATTAACTCCATATTAGCAAACATAACACCAGGACGTTCCTTACGGTCATCAAAAAGCACTTCAATACCTGCAGTGTTCAGATCAGCATAGAGTTTTTCTGCTGCCTGTTTCACCTTATCACTTTTGTGCATATTCATTGGTACGATACCAACTTTAAACGGAGCGATGCTGTCAGGCCAGATAATGCCTCGGTCATCATGGTTCTGCTCAATGGCAGAAGCCACCACGCGGGACACCCCAATACCATAACAGCCCATTGTCATCACTTCGGCCTTACCGTTTTCTGATAATACTGTGGCATTCATAGCCTGAGAATATTTTGTGCCCAGCTGGAATATGTGACCGACTTCAATGCCGCGTTTAATAGTTAAAATACCTTTGCCATCCGGACTGGGATCACCATCTTCAACATTGCGGATGTCGGCAATAACACCGAGAGTCACATCTCGCTCCCAGTTCACACCTTTAAGGTGCTGACTGTTGTTATTGGCTCCACAGATAAAATCACTGCAGGCGGCGGCACTGCGATCCACAATCATGGGAATGTTTAGACCGACGGGGCCAATGGAGCCGGCATCACAACCGGCTGCAGCCCTGATTTCTTCATCGCTGGCAAAGCTCAGTGGTGTCAGTACCTCAGCTAGTTTTTCTGCTTTTATTTCATTCAGTTCATGATCGCCGCGTAATACCAGAGCCACCACATCAGCTTCACTGTCTTCACTGGCTTTAACCAGCAGTGTTTTAATAATATTGTTTTTAGCGATGTTTAAAAACTGACTGACTTCTTCAATACTATGTTGCTCAGGGGTATCAACCGGTGTCATGTCCTGTGTGGGTTCAGCACGTTGTGCTGTACAGACCGCTTCTGCCATTTCTATATTGGCGGCATAGTCACTCTTATTACTAAAAGCAATCGCATCTTCGCCGGATTCAGCCAGGACATGGAATTCATGCGAGGCATTACCGCCGATTGAACCGGTATCAGCCTGGACAGCACGAAAATCAAGCCCCAGTCGGGAAAATATTCTGGCATAGCAGGCAAACATAATGTCATAGGTCTGCTGCAGGCATTGCTGAGAATTATGAAAAGAGTAGGCATCTTTCATAATAAACTCTCTGGAACGCATAATACCAAAACGGGGACGAATTTCATCACGGAATTTTGTCTGTATCTGATAGAAGATCGCCGGCAACTGCTTATAACTTTTTAATTCATAACGAACCAGGTCGGTGATTACTTCTTCATGTGTCGGACCAATACAGAATTCCCGCTTGTGACGGTCGGTTACTCGTAATAATTCCGGACCATATTGCTGCCAGCGACCGGTTTCCTGCCATAACTCAGCAGGCTGTACTGCCGGCATCAATAATTCCTGGGCACCGGAACGGTTCATTTCTTCGCGCACAATCTGTTCCACCTTTTTCAGGACCCTGAGTCCCAGTGGCAGCCAGGAATAGAGCCCGGAAGCCAGCTTGCGGATCATTCCGGCCCTGAGCATTAATTGGTGGCTGATAATTGTTGCATCAGCAGGGGATTCTTTTAAAGTGGGTAATAAATATTGTGAAGTACGCATTAATGAAATTCTTTGAATTATAATAATAAAAAAATGAGTGAATATTAGCGGCGGCTGATCTTTCATTTATTGCCTGATACTAAGCGTGTAAAAGTTAAATTAGCTGAGTAGTTACAAACCAGCTTAATATCTGAAAGATTAACAGCCGCTAGTTATTTTAACCTATGGAGACAGATCAGGATACTAAAAAGTACGGCCATCCCATCCCCACATATGTCTCTGAGCATTACTGAATTCAATATAAATACGGTTCTGGTTAATATCCAGGTACTCTGCAGTTTGTGAGCAGAGTGCCTGAGACAGTTCTGCTGTTCGATCTTCAGGCAGGTTAATGCTTTTTAACTCTATATAGGCGGCAGCTTCAGTAGTACCGGCAAAGCTCATGCTCTGTTGGTCTTTAACTAATACCATGACATAACTTTCTGGTTTACCAAGGAGCTTTGCGGTTGCAGCGGAAACGGCAAGACAGAGGCGGGTTTTCTGCTCTTCTTCCAGGGCCTGGTTGGTGTTTAGAATAAGGCAGGGCATTTTATGGTCTCCTTGTAAAAAGTGCAAAAGTAGCATTCTGTTGTTAAAAGATCCAGTATCAGTCTAGAAGTAATAGTCTAAATAGCTGTTAATATAGGGTATCCCCTAATAGCACCCTATATCAGAAC
>JALSUJ010000684.1 GCA_027071355.1 Gammaproteobacteria bacterium
AAACCGTGGTGCGTCAAGCCTATACCACGCTATCCGATGAATTGAAATCACTGGATGGTGTGACCATCACACCATCCGAGGATCAACCGCTCTGTCCCCAGTGCAACAAACCCCTACGGTTGATACAGAACAAATTCTGGGGGTGTACCGGGTTCAAGAAAGATGGCTCAGGTTGTCGTTATACGGCACCCGATGATAATGGGGTTCCCGGTAAACCATTAGCTGATACAGCGATCAATAAACAGTATCCCTGTGCCTGTGGCAACGGCTTTATGCAACGCCGCTCTGGTCGCAGTGGTATGTTCTGGGGTTGCTCCAGCTATCCGGCCTGTAAGAATACATTACCTGATAATAACGGTGAACCTGGTATTTATGCATCTGCACCACAAAAAAAGAACAATCAGGGCGCTGCCGGTCAATCATGCCCGGACTGTGATGGACAGTTAATTCGTAGAACGATAAAAAACGGTAAGAATACTGGTAAAAACTTTTACGGTTGCAGTAACTTTCCTGAATGTAAGCATTTTGAATGGGCGAAAAATAATGACTAAAGAATCAGTTGATAAAGATGGCCTAAATGAAATTTACTTTCGTCCTGCCTGGCGGAGCCAGTGGTTCAAAATCATGATTTTATTTATTTCTATTGGTATTTATTTAAAAGCTGACAATCAATGGGTGCATTTATTATTGCCGGTTTTTATCGGCATTTTGCTAATAAAAATCCTGATAAAACGGTATAAACGTCGGTATATGATTGGCCCCGCAGGTGTTGAGCTGAATATAGGTATCGCATCAAGAGATTACACCCGCATTGAGTATCGTCATATACGTGGCGCACACATGCGTCAGTCAATCCGTCAGCGATTACTAAAGTTAGGTCAAATTGAGATTTCTACAGCCGGTTCCGATGAAAAAATATATTTTGATGACGTAAAAAATCCAGCACATTATACGAATATTATCAAGACCAGGTTAATTAATATTTATGATCCGGCTGTACAATGAGTTTCGTGGTGGCTAAACAACAGAAAATTGACGATAACCCAATCATGAGTCGGTGTTATGAAATAGCGCGTCAGCATGGAATAAGTGAAGCCCGTGCCAGTCGCTGTGAGTTTGGTAGCAATGGCTGCCTGGATTGTCCCTTTATCCATAATAAGCGTAGAACGAAACCGAGGAACGAGCATGAATATACTGAACAGAATAATAACGATTTTTCAATATAACACTAAATATACTAGCGGTG
>JALSUJ010000685.1 GCA_027071355.1 Gammaproteobacteria bacterium
GTAAGATACAGTCTAAAGTTAAATTGATTTATTAATGTTGTTTTTAAGTTTCTGATTAAAAAGTATTTTATCTGGGGTCTGAATAAGTTTTTGCTTGACTGTATTCGCTAATCAAATAATATTCTAAAACCAGTAAAAAAGGCCATAATATGAGGAAAAAACCTGACACATTATTATTATTGGCAGTGCTGGTGGTCAGTGGTGTGGTATTAAGCCAGTTCGTTATATTTTCTCAGGCAGATAATAGCAAATATTCAGTATCAACAGCAGAATTTATTAAAGGTCAGTCAAACCATGGCCAGACAGCTTTTAGTCCCCGCTTTTTGAAGCAGCGTCAGCTAGTACGTATTGATCCGTTAAGGCAACAAACTCGCTAATGCTCAAGGTCTCTGACCGCCGTCCGGGATCTATGTCACAGGCCTCAATCTGTTCAGCGGAGAGAATTTTTTTCAAATTATTACGCAGCGTTTTTCTGCGCTGAGAAAATGCTTCACGCGCTATAAAAGCCAGATCAGTCGTAGAACCCTTCTGTAATTGGGGTGCCTTATTAAAATGAGTTCTGGGTGTCAGCTGCACAATAGCAGAATTAACTTTGGGTGGCGGTGTAAATGCTCCCGGAGGCACAATAAATAAGAGTTCTGCCCGGCACAGATACTGTACCTGAATACTCAAGCGTCCATAAGCTTTGCTGCCCGGAGCAGCTGTTAATCGTTCTACCACTTCCTTTTGCAACATAAAGTGCATATCCTGCACCAGTGAGACTTTCTCCAGTAAATGAAAAATTAATGGTGTGGAAATATTATAAGGTAAATTGCCTACCAGTCGTAAGCGCTCAGTGGCCGAGTTAAGCAGCTTGGAAAAATCGAACTTTAAGGCATCTGCACTATGTATTTTAAAATGTTCAAAAGAGTTGAAACGATTTTCCAGAAGTGGGATTAAATCCCTGTCCAGTTCAATGACATCCAGCTGACCAGCCCGCTGCACCAGATATTCCGTCAAAGCTCCCTTGCCGGGACCAATTTCAACCAGATGCTGATCAGCAGCCGGAGCAATAAAATCAATGATCCGCTCAATAATATTCCGATCATGCAGAAAATTCTGACCAAATCGCTTCCTGGCTTTATGTTTCAAGGCGTTACCCATATAAAACTCTTTGTTTTCAATTGTTTATATAACCCTTTAAATTCAGTGTATAAGGCTGTTGCAGTCGGTGGCAACTGATTTTTCTAGGATAATTGCATTGCTTAGTTTAATCAGATTATAGCATCAATAAATCATCACGGTTTTAAAGAATCAGGGGGATAATATTTTATAAATTGCATTGATTTATTTAGGTTAAAACACCAGTACTTTATCTGCCGCTAGTGTTCGCTCTGCTAATTCTTTCATCGTACTGCGTTGTGCACCGTCAATCACATCCGTGTCTTTGAAACCCCGGGCATCCATACAAGTACCACACAAAAGAACATCACCTTTACGTAAAACAGAGTTGAGCATCAGTTCCAGATTATAAAAACCTTGCGGTACCTTTTGCCCATGTTTAGCGCAGACAATAGAATCGGCCATTAGAAATACCGTCACATGCGTCTCATTGTTACTCAGTGCTTTAGCCATTCTTAAACCGTTATAGCTACGTTCAGTGCCATAAGGGGGATCATTAAGGATAATCAAAATATTCATTATTTACGCCTCATAATTTCATCTTAGATAAGAGCCATCAGCTTAGATAAGAGCCTTCAGCTTAGATAGGAGCCCTCGGCCAAAAAAGAGTCAGGCCGTTGGAAAGCCTTTTTTTATCCAGTCCGTCATACCCATTTTGGCAATATGAACATTAGTAAAACCGTTACTGGACAAAATTTTTGAAGCTTGACTGGACTTGCGATCCGTTCGACAAATCGTCACAATGGTTTTATTAAAATCATCGCCTAATTCCGCTAAACGTTGCTCCAGTTGTTCGACTGGAATTAAAACGGAACCGTCAATATGTCCTTGCTCACCGATATAATCTTCATTGGTACGCACATCAAGCAATAAAACATCATCACTCTCATCCAGGTGTTGTTTTAAGTCCGTAATCACCATCATATTTTTTTGAGAGGCATTGCGATATTGGTTTATAAAGCGAGGCAAAAAAGCAACAATCGCTAAAAGTGCCAGAGCTAACAGCACTTTTTGAATCAGACCTTCACCACCTGTTGCAGCCTCACGTCCTATATAACCCAGATAGGTATAGGCAATAGCGCCTGGTAACATACAAATATAAGTTGCCAGAGAATAGTCCAGCAATTTTATTTTAGTTAAACCAAAAGCATAGTTCAGTAAGTTAAATGGAAAGACAGGCACCAGTCGTACAAAAGCCACAAAACGCCAGCCTTCATTTTCAACCCCGCTGATCAGTTGCTTTAAGCGACCTGCTGATTTTTTTGCCACCCAGTCAGAAGCCAGATAACGGGCTGCAAGAAATGACAATATTGCGCCGATTGTTGCTGCCGTTAAATTGTAGAAAACACCCATAACGGGTCCAAATAAAGCACCACCCGCTAATGTCAGTACTGAACCGGGTAAAAAGAACACTGTGGCAAGCACATAAATTAGCATGAACAGTAAAGGCGCTAATGCACCTGACTGTTCAATCCAGTTTTGTATGGCCTGCGTATCAATAGCGTCACGAAAGAGAATCGCCATGACAATACCGATACCAAGCAAACTGAATAAAATGACTCGTAATAAAACTTTACTCACAAGTTAATCCTCAGTCTTCTGATCCGAATTCCCATCTCCATTCCAGGAACGGGTATTAATAGCATATTCACTCACTTTACCTTTAAAGGGTAAGGTCATCATGCCAGTGATCCAGTTAGTTTCTTTAATGTCCCGATATTTATGAATACCAATGGTAAAGCCTAACTGGCCACCACGAGGCTGCTCACGATAAGTACCAAAAAGACGATCCCACCAGGTCAGATTAAAACCAAAGTTACTATTGGTCTCATCATCTTCGACAGAATGATGAATACGATGCATATCAGGTGTCACAATAAACCAGCGTAAAAAAGTATCCAGAGATTTTGGTAAGCCCACATTACCATGATTAAACATAGCCAAAGCATTCAAGACTACTTCAAAAATAACCACCGCAACCACAGGTGCACCCAGGACAATAATAGTGGCAAATTTTATCAGCATAGAGAGAATAATTTCGATGGTATGAAAACGAGCACCCGTAGTGACATCATAATCAAGATCCGCATGATGAACCCGGTGTATACGCCACAATAAAGGAACGGCATGAACCATGACGTGTTGCAGATAAATAATAAAATCCATCGCAATAATGGTAATGATAATTGCCATTGGTACAGGCAATTGATAATAATTAAGCAAACCCCAACCATTGGTTTGAGCAAAGGCAGCTACCCCAACAGCAGCCGCAGGAAATAAAATACGTAAGATAAATGAATTAAAAAAAACCAAGCCCAGATTATTCACCCAACGAAGGGTCTTTGAAACAGTTAAAGCCCGTCTGGGGGCAAGCACTTCCCAAAACGCCATAATAACAAATACACCAAAGAAAAAGCTGAGTCTGATAGTGATTTCATTGGCTAAGATAAATTCATTAAAGGTCATTAGGGTTCCTGTCTTTTTTAAATCGTAATCGCTATACTAGTCGTAACAACTTATCTATTCTTTTAAACAAACGATTACTATAATTGTATTCAATTAATCTATTGAATACAATTATATAAGGGTTTTGCTGTATGTCAAGTAATCATTTCAAACAGGATCTCTTTACCCAGTTTGCCCGTGTTGGTAAAGCCATGAGTAATGGTAACCGCCTTGAACTGCTAGAATTTATTGCTCAGGGTGAGCGCAGTGTTGATGAGCTGGCCAAAGTTTCTGGCTTGTCAGTCGCCAATACTTCTCAACATCTGCAGCAATTACGTCAGGCTGGATTAATTACCAGTACTAAACGAGGTTTGAAAGTCTTTTACCGTCTCAGCGGAGATGATGTGATCGATTTATTCAATTCACTTAGAAATGTAGCTGAGCGCCATTTGGCCGATGTTCAGCAACTGGTTAATACGTTTTTAACTGTAAAAGATGATTTAGAACCCATTCCGGCCACAGAGCTACTGGACCGAGTCAAAGATGGATTAGTTACTGTTCTGGACGTCAGACCGCCTGAAGAATATCAGTCAGGCCATGTACCTGGTGCAATTAATGTGCCGTTATCTGAATTAGAAGCACACTTAAATCAGCTGGATACAAAACAGGAAGTGGTGGCCTATTGCCGTGGGCCTCACTGTGTGCTTGCTTTTGATGCAGTTGAACAACTCCGGCAAAAAGGCATCACTGCTCATCGTATGGAAGATGGTTTTCCTGAATGGAAATCAAGGGGTTTACCCATTGAGCATTCAAGCGATGCTTAGCTGTTTTAAATCCCGTTCTTTTATCAAAATGAGTGCTACAAAAGTATGAGTAAGAGCGATTTTTCTTCCCCTCCTATTCTTAACCCTTTATATTTAATATACAAGGTTAACAATAATTTTCGGAAAACTCTGGTTAGATTTGAAATAATTCTAAATAAAATGTGAGTAATGTCAATATTTTGAATTCTAATAAAAAAATGGATTTTTTTGGCTTGAACTTAGAAAATTGAT
>JALSUJ010000686.1 GCA_027071355.1 Gammaproteobacteria bacterium
GATCTGTACCTGATTTCCTATCCTGTGACCCGGGTTAATGAAGAAATTATTCAGGTGCTTGGTGAACCCAGAGGTTTGCCGACCTCCATTTTAATTTCCCCGGAAGGCAAAATTGTCCGTCGAGTTACCGGTATGACCGATGGACGGCGTATTAATAAAATGATAGAACAATATAATACAAAAAAAATAAAATAATAACTCTAAAAAGAGGGTAAACCATTGTTTATTACTGTCACTTATAAACGAACATTCGCGTATCTGACTCTACTGCTATTACTATCCTTAAGTATTAACGGCTATGCAGCTAAAACAAGAGCCCCGGAAGACTATTTTTTTGATTCTACTTTTGGTGATTTTGCAGAAGAACTTGCAACGGCCAGAGAACAGGGTAAAAAAGGTATTATGATCTTTTTTGAAATGGATGAATGTCCATTCTGCCACTGGATGAAAAAAAATGTCCTTAATCAGCCCGATGTGCAGAAATATTTTAAAGATAATTTCCTGATCTTTCCTGTAGATATAGAAGGGGATGTGGAAATGACTGATTTTCAGGGTAAAAGCATGACTCAAAAAGACTTTGCATTTAAGGAAAACCGAGTCAGAGCGACTCCTGTTATTGCTTTTTTTGATCTCAAGGGCAAACGGATTATGCGCTATACAGGGCGTACCAGCAGTAAAGATGAATTCATGCTGCTAGGTCGTTATGTTGTTGAAGGGGTTTATAAAACCACTAAGTTCTCACGTTACAAACGAAATCATAAATCATTGAATTAAATCATAAGTGTAATTTAAACCATGTTGAAAATATTATCCGGGGGGGGATATTTTTTTCTATCTTTTGTGTTTTTAATGACCTTTTGTTTCCAGCAGACAGTCCATGCACAGCAAACGTTAGATATTCCTGAGCCATTAACGCTACAATATGCATTATCCAGGGCAGATCTGATTGATTCTCCGGAAATGATGAGTTTTGCCGCCCAGCAGCAGATTGCTCTTGCGGAGCAGGAACTGGCTCATGCACAGGAAGGAATTTATGTTTATATCAATGGTCGTTTACGATATGTTGAACCTTCCAAAATAGTTCCATCCTCAAAGACCAATGATTCTAAACTCAGTCTGGATATTTCCAAACGGCTGTTTGATTTTGGTCAAACTCGTTCTTTGATTGATGCCAGCAAAGCCAATCTGGCCTCGGTTAATGTGTTATACAGCGATTATCTGTCGCAAAGAAAAGTTGCTATTCTACAGGCTTATTTTAATGTTCTACTGGCTGATATTATTTACAGTCGCTCTATGGAAGCCATGTCTGTGGCCTATGTTCGGCTGGATAAACTACGCTCTGAATTTGAACTGGGAAAAATTTCCGATATTGAATTACTGAAAACGGAAAATGATTACCGAAGTATTCGCAGGGAACAGATTCAGGCACAAAGTGACCAGAGACTGACCCGACATCGTCTGGCACAGTTAATTACTCCAGGATATTTGCCGGATCAACTGGAAGCACCAGATTTAAAACAATTGCAGGCTTTATCTGTAAAAAGAGACTTACAGGATATTAAGCAATTAACTGCGCTGGCTCTTGAGCAAAATCCCCGTTTGCTGGCTATCGAACAAAAAAAGAAGTCAGCTCATCTTAAACTCGAGGGCTATCAGGCTGAAAAATATCCCGTTATTGAAGCCAGACTTCAGGCCGCAGATTATGCCAGAGAACTAGGTACTTCAGATAAATACCGAGCGGGTATTGAAGTTAGTATTCCTCTGTATCAAGCTGGTCAGGAAAACGCTAAAATTAAACGAACCACTGGTGAACTGGTACAGTTAGAATCTGATCGACTGTTAATACAGCAGGAGATAGAGCAGCAAATTCTTGAATTGTGGCTGAAAATCAGTGACCTGAAACGACAGTTTGATGACCCAGACTTTACAATTACTTATCGTGATCTCTATCTGGATAGAAGCCGGGCTTTATATGAACTGGAAGTAACCAGCGATCTGGGGGATGCTATGGTCAAACTCAGTGATGCTCAATTGTACAAGGCTCAGACGGTTTTTGAACTGGCTATTGCCTGGGCAAAACTGGATGCTCTGGTTGGTAATCCCATGAATTATTATAAATAACCCGGTGTAATTATGAATACAGCATATACTAATTATTGTAAACTGCCCTTATATCTCCTGTTAAGCTTCAGCTTCTTTATTTCCAGTGCCTTTGCAATAGAGACTTCTGCAGCTAATTCCCAACAGAAAACTAATTTATATCCTATTTCATCACCCATCTCATCCGGTGTAATAAAAAAAATCTATGTTAAAGAAGGGCAGAATACTAAACAGGGTGATTTATTGTTTGAATTTGATGACCGATTAATTAAGAGTAATCTGGAAGAAGCCAGGGCCAATGTCAAACTGGCCAGACTAAAAGTTATTGAAGCAAAAAAAGACGTGGCTCGTTCAGAAGAATTGTATGAACGGACTGTTTTGTCAGACTATGATCTGCAGCAGTCTAAAATACAATACAGTGAAGCTCAGGCAAGTCTTGCTCAGGCCAGCAACAAACTGGTTCACGCTCAATGGGATCAGGATTTTAGTAAAGTTTATGCTCCTTTTACAGGTATCGTAAAAAAAGTATTCTGTTATTCAGGCTGTTATGTTAATAATAATTTTTCCACCCAGACAATAATCATGCTGGAAAAAGCCCAATAAGTGAATTAATTTACCGCTCCTCTCAAATTAAATCCTGATGAGCAAACAAGCAGACAACATGCTTGTTCTATTTTAGCAGAGAAGCTTTTTAAGCTGGGACCTGAATTAAATCTGGAAAAGGTGCTCCTGGATATGGTGGAAGCGAAGCAGAAGAAAATAATATCATTCCCAACAGTCAATTATTAAGCTGTTGGAAATACAATGATTGAAATTCTGTTTCACTGACCGGTCTGGAGAAAAAGTAACCCTGTAGAATGTCACAATGGTGCTCGATTAAAAACTGCATTTGTTCAGCGGTTTCAACGCCCTCTGCAACAATATTTAAATCAAAGGTTTTCGCCAGAGTCAGGATGCTGGATACCATGGCCTTGTTTTGATTATTTTCAATAAGACCGCTTACAAACGAACGATCAATTTTAAGTTCACTGATGGGCAGTCGGGTAATGTAGCTTAAAGATGAATATCCAGTTCCAAAGTCATCCATTGAAAACCTAATTCCTGATTGCTTCAATTCATCCATAATGGTGATTAATTTTTTAATATCCTCAGCTACAATGGTTTCTGTAAGTTCAAAAATAATTTTTGGACAGAGGAGCCTGGTTATGTGTTTTTCGCAAATTTGTCTTACATCATTAATAAAATTATGATGAAAAATTTGTCGCATACTGATATTGATTGAAAATTGTTTTAGATGAATACCAGCCTGCTCCCAGGCATTGAGAGTTTTAATGGATTCTTCCAGAATATAGGAACCCAGTTCAATAATAATACCGGTCTGCTCTGCAATGGGAATAAAATCAACTGGCGATATTGAGCCCAGCTTTTTATTATTCCAGCGTACCAGTACTTCACAGCCGATAATTGTCTGAGCTTCATCCACCTGAGGTTGAAAATTCAGTTCAATTTCATTCTCTTCCAGTGCAAAGTGTAATAAACGTTCTATTTCCAGTTGTCGTTCAATTTTTCTTGAGAATTCATCGTTAAATAAAATCACTCCGTCTCTGCCGTTGGCTTTAACTTCATACATGGCTATATCAGCTTCTCTTATGAAGGTACTGGCTTTAATATCTTTACCTGTCAATATATTGATACCAATACTGGCACTAATATAAAGATGATGTGGAGAAATAATATAATGACTCTTAATCTTTTGTAATAACTGCTCAGAAAACAGTAAAGCGGCCTGCTGGCATTCTTTCAGGTTTTTGAACTCAGGCCCAATAATTATAAATTCATCGCCACCAAGTCGGGCTAGCGTATGAGTATTGCTTAAATGCCGGCTTATTCTATTAGCTACTTCAATTAATAGCTGATCGCCGATATCATGACCGAGTGAATCATTTATGGTTTTAAAGTGATCAAGATCAATTAATAATAAATAAGAATAATGGTTGTTTGTCTTTAAGGTATTAATAGTCTGCTGTAAATGTTCAATTAAATAGTTGCGGTTAAATAAACCGGTTAACTGGTCATGGGAGGCCTGACGGTATGTTTTTAATAATAATTTATTACTGCTGCTGGCCGCATACAATAAAACACCCATAAAAATGTAAGAAAACAGGCATAAAATATAGCCATACCATTGTTGTATACCGGCAAAATAAATGGTCAGGGGAACCATTAAAATAACCAGAATAGGTACATAAAGTCTTTTATCAGAATAGAGCAGTGTGGATGCAACGACTGATGCACCTAATTGAGTAAAGATAGCAATATAATGAAGTTTACTGCTGGTTTCTCCGGCATAAAGTACAAAGATAAGAGTCCAGAGAGCAAAAATTGTGTAAAAAAACCAGATTAATTTCTGGTACCAGACTTTAAGCTCATGCCGGCTCATGGACTTATAGAGAAAGGAGCTGTGTAAGTGGTAACCCCATATGGAAATTAAAATAATTAATCCATACCAGATTAGTGCAGGGAGTATAATATTATTAAGCC
>JALSUJ010000687.1 GCA_027071355.1 Gammaproteobacteria bacterium
GGGTTTATGGAGGCAGGATGCCGAGATAAAGCGACACAGGGATGTGCTTGAGCGTCCCCGAAAATACAGGCACTGCAGGAAGATACGGTAATTTATGCTGAATAAGTTACAATTTAATATACTTCCTAAAAAAAGCCCTGTCTCCGCTAAGAAACAGGGCTTTTTTCTTTGCTGAAAAAAAATATTGCTTAGAACACAATATTCATCATTATCATCATAACCACCAGGAACAGTATGGTCATAACCCCCCCGGCTTTCATAAAGTCAGGCACCCGATAACCTGCGGGTCCCATAATCAGGGCATTTACCTGATGGGTTGGGATTATAAATGAGTTAGATGTTGCTATGGCAACAGTCAGTGCAAATACCGAAGGATTTGCACCTTCCACACCCAGGGCAATATTAACAGCCAGAGGCACCAGTAAAACTGTCGCACCAACATTGGACATAACCAGGGTAAAGAAAGTAGCCAGTATGGCTATAGAAGCCTGAATCACCCAGACCGGCATATCACCCACCACTTTCAAAGTCTGTTCTGCAATCCAGCCTGCGGTACCGGATGTTTCCACTGCCAGCCCTAAAGGAATTAAACTGGCTAACAGGAATACCGTCTTCCAGGAAACCGCTTCATAGGCTTCATCTATTTTTAATACACCAGAAATTACCATACCAATGGCACCAGTTAACAGGGCTATCGATAGTTTAAGATCAGTAAATAAGACCATGAACAGGGCAATAGTAAAGAACAGGGCTGCCCAGCCGACTTTATGAGGACGATTTTCTTCATGTGGGTATTCAGTCGTAACCACAACAAAATTCGTATCTTTAGCAATACGATCCAGATTGCTCCATAAGGTATGCACAACTAGAGTATCACCGGCCTGAAAAGGTAAATCACGAACCCCTTCACCTGCCCCCATCGTTTCACCATTACGGTGTAAAGCTACCATAGCCAGACCATAGCTTTTTCTTAACCAGATATCACGGGCAGATTTACCCACCAGTTGAGAACCGGGTGGAATAACCACTTCTGCCACTCCTGAGCGGGAAGAGGATAAACTATCTGCAAAATTTTCCAGATCATCTTTTACTTCCAGAGTATAGTCCCTGGCAAAATCCTCAATGTATTTCTGGGAACCCAGAACCCCTAGCACAGTGTTTGCTTCAATAGTATAATCTCGAGCCACACCATTAGGGCCAATGGTTACGTCCTTGGTATTACCCTTAACTGCGGCAATAATTCGAATGTGTTCTTTTTGTTCTATATCATTCAGCACATGACCAATTAAAGGACTGCCAAGTGGAACAACCACCTCAAACAGGGCATAATCAATACCATAGATATTCTGGAAATATTCCATCGTATTGGTAGCCTTGCTGGCATCAGTCTTGCCACTGGTTTTAGGCAATACAAAAGATCCGGCAACAACAAAATAGAGAATACCAGTAAACACCAGTGCCAGCCCCACCGGGGTAACTGAGAACAGTCCCCAGGTATTCATAGGCTCAACACCATCTGGCAATGCTGAATTAGACGTTAAGATCAGATCGTTTAACAGGATCAGCGGTGAAGAACCGACCATGGTGACCGTACCACCTAAAATTGCACAAAAGCCCATAGGCATTAATAAGCGGGACATTGGCAGTCCGGAGCGAGCTGAAATCCTGCTCACTACCGGAATAAATAGTGCCGCAGCACCTACGTTCTGCATATAAGGAAGAAATAATACCTACAGTACTGGAAACAATGGGAATAATACGCTTTTCTGAAGTGCCTCCCGCTTTAAGTATAAAACTGGCCACTTTGGTCATAATACCGGTTTTATCCAGACCGGCACCAATAATCATAATCGCAATAATGGACATTACCGCATTACTGGAAAAACCTTTAAAAATTAAATCGGGTGAAACCATGCCTTCCTGCAGCCCCATAATGGGCGCAAATAAAGTCGACAGTCCCAGCAGCACCATAATAGAAATGGCGGTCACATCGACATCCACAACTTCAAAAGCAAACATGTAGATGGTCAGTATCAATAAGCCCATAACCCAGGCCATTTCCACTGAAGGCACAATGGATGCCATATACAACCCCAGGAGCAGGAATACTAAACCGGCTATAATTTTCTTTTTATTTACCTTAATCCCATCACTCATTAAACCCTTAACTCCTCAAATTTATGCAGTTTTTTTTATTTATATGCTGACCAGGGGCTATATTTACTAAAAACTCAAAAGCACATCACGATATATTAATTTATAGTTTCTTTCAAGATTATTATTGTTAAGTGCTTATATTTACAGGTATTTTGTAAACGCTTCTTAAAAACTCCCCGTTTCAAGCATAATCAGAGTGCAATTGTATTCAAAGGCAATATCCGCATTAGAAAGTGCCTGTTCTAATAACGCTGATTCAGTGCCGGGATTAAATATAACGCGGGAGGGATTCAAGGCAATAATATCCGCGATGATAGCCTGACTCCGCTGTGGACCAACATAAAGTGTCAGGGTATCAACCGAAGTTTTGATCTCAGCCAGGGCATGAACGACTTTGAGTCCATTAATATCAGTTAATTTAGGATGTACGGGAATAACTGTATGACCATGTCTGTTCAGCAAAGTAATGGCCTTATAGGCAAACCGATCCGGTTTTGCACTGGCTCCCAGGACGACAACCTGCTGGTGCTTTGATTTATTACTCATATTTAAACCTGAAAATCATGAAAAGATATATTTGTACAAGTAGAAACTGATAGAATCGGATCAACATCTATATTGAATTTATTATGCCATATATTATTCTGCTTGCCATTATTTTAGTGCTGATGTTTCTACCGCAGTGGTGGGTAAAATACATCATGCAGAAATACTCTAAACCCATTAATGCCCTGCCCGGCACGGGTGGCGAACTGGCCCAGCATCTGATTGAACAGTATCAATTACCGGTAACTCTGGAAACAACGGAAGCGGGCGATCATTATGATCCTCAAAGTAAAACAGTCAGACTCAGTGCGGAGCATTATAATGGCAAATCTCTGACTGCAATTGCTATTGCGGCTCATGAAGTCGGCCATGCGATTCAGGATCACAAACAGGATCAATTACTGATACTTCGAGGGGTGATGGTAAAAAATGCCCAGCGTTTTGAGAAACTGGGCAGCGGTATTATTATTGCGGCCCCCTTACTGGGTGCCCTTTCTCATTCTCCTGCAGTAGGAATTCTAATCGGCATTATCGGGCTGTTAAGTATTGGTTCAATGGTTCTGGTTCATCTCATCAGTTTACCCGTTGAATTTGATGCCAGCTTTAATAAAGCTCTGCCGGTTCTAGCCGCCGGTCAGTATGTCACCAGACGAGATTTAATACCCGTACGTCAGGTACTGCTGGCAGCAGCCCTGACCTATGTTGCTGCAGCATTAGCCGGCTTGCTCAATGTCTGGCGCTGGATTACCATACTGCTGCGTCGATAGATTGAATTTTTTATTTGAAAAACGGTCTATAGGAACAGATATACTGATTAAAGCCATTATTCCAATTCAATAAGGAGTTTTTGTTATGAAAAAATACCTCATAAATAGCCTTATTCTTTCACTGACTGTTTTTTCCAGTCAGTCAGTGCTTAGTGACGTTAAGGTTGTTAACAAACAGACCCATCCGACTCAGTCACAGACTGCAGCCCAGCCCCAAAACAGGCCATCCTGGTTAGGCATATGGATTGAGGATGTTCCCATGAGTCTGGTCAGACATATAGCCCCTCTGTTAAAAGATAATCAGGGGCTTATTATTCGTAAAGTGTCCCCAAACTCACCAGCACAGACAGCAGGCCTGCAGGTCTATGATGTTATTACCAGTTTCAATGATCAGGAAATATATTCTCAAAAGCAATTAACCGCACTGGTTAGAGGTACGACTCCGGGTACAAAAATTAAACTGGGTATTATTCATCAGGGAAAACCAGCCACTAAAGAGGTGCTGCTTAAAGCATCCCCAAAACCTGCTCAGGCATATCATAAACCACATCATGGGCCATGGCCGCCAGCCTTTCCATTCTCTCAACCCGGCAGGCACCCCCATTCTCATGGTTCAATGGGCATGCTGCCACCACCCGGATGGCTCAATGATCCTTTTTTCCAGCACGGTTTTAAACATCCGTTCCCAGCACAGAATATTCCGGACCAGCAGGGATTACCCTCTACTGGTCAATCTCAAAGCTGGTCAAAATCTCAGTTTGAATCCATCGAAATAGAAGCTACTGGTGATGATAAAATTCGGGCGGCAGTTAAGTATGAGGACAGCAATGGAGACAAAAAAGAATTTGTTTTTGAAGGCAGTCAGAACGAGATCCGAAAACAGATCATGGCGCAAAAAGACATGGCTGAGAGCAGAAAACAACGTTTATTACAGGCGCTGGATATGAATAACACAACACCTGCCATACCAGACGCTGCTCCCTTTATGATGCCGGACTGGTTTAATCAGTCTTTTCCTGCGCCACAATAGTTACATAAATAATAATTGCATAACATGAAATAAAAAGAGAGGATATCAGGAGCTGTTATCAACAGTCCCAAACATCCTCTCTTTCCCATCCCTCATGATTAATACTATTATTAGAAATTTTCCGGATAACACCTATAATA
>JALSUJ010000688.1 GCA_027071355.1 Gammaproteobacteria bacterium
TAAAGAAACCAAATCATCATCTAAATCAGTCACTAATACTGAATATTCATAGGCTTTGCTATTTTCAGGACCATCAATAAAAACCATCTCTTGCTGACCATTTTTTTCATACTCAATAGCCATGATATTATCATTGGATAAACGTCTGCGAACAATAACCACTCGACGTGATTTTTTCCAACCATTAAGTTGAATAGTATCTTCTTTTGCTTCCCATCCTTTGTGAACAGAAGTCCATTCACCAAGACAATGGTGCTTTTCTATAAGTCTTTTAACGTTATTTGAACGTTTTAATTTAAACAGGTAGTGTTGTAAAATGGCCTCCAGTTCTTTCATAATATTATCCGTACCATAACCAATATCACCCCGAACAAATTCAGGCTTTTCATCCTCTGAAAGACGTTCTAATAATGCCATAAGTCCAGGCAATGAATGATTCGAGTGGGCTTGATTACCTGCCTGTACTTCAACCTCTAAGACGAGTCGAGTATTGGCCATCATATAAGTATGATAGGTGTGCGAAGGGCGTCCCGGTTTTTGCGGATTATAACCTATTTTGGCTCCTTCTTGATGACCATAAAGTGGTTTGACAGTAATATCTATATCGAGTACCCAGGGTGTTTTTAGCAAGGGCTTATAACTGGATAGCAAGTGAGCTTGTAACCAGTTAATACCCGCTTGTTCATCAATCTTTTTTAAGCCTCGGCGAGCAGAATCATCACTAACGATCTTACTCATACCTAACAATGTGGAGTTTACGCGATCACTCATTAAATTCGTTATATGAGCATAACGTCTATGACCTGATAATATGGATAAAAATAATGAACCAAGTACATTAACTTTTTTAGGTGCATTGGGACTGGTGTAGTGAAGAGGACATTCAGTGACCCAAGGTTGAAAGCGTCCGCCTAGTTTCAAAAATTGTATGAAAAAAGGTAGCTGACCGATAGGAGTCACTGCGGCATCATGATCCCATTCAACATGCAATTTGCCCCCATAGGTTTCGACCTCGACAGCCTGAAATAATGCTTTTTTTTCAGGTAATTTCTTTTCACCCTGTGAGTGAATGCTTTTTGATGGAAGAACCATGATATTCTCTTATTATTTCATATGGTTACATATTGTAGCCTAAATTCAACTGATTTTTCTAGGATAATGATCAAATATACTTTGATGATTTCCAGATTTGAGTGCGTTACGTGGTGACAAATCATTGTTAAAAACATTATTTGTAGG
>JALSUJ010000689.1 GCA_027071355.1 Gammaproteobacteria bacterium
AGTTATGGCCTTATCTAATACATTTTGTTTAGAATTAATCTCTGGTTGATATTCTGATTTTTCAGCTAGCTCTGATTCTTTTTTAGCCAGATTATCAAAACGGCCTTTCAGGGTTGTCGCCTGTTCCTTATTTGTGCTTGCCTGAGTCTGTTGTTCCTGGGCTTGTTCTTTGTTTTTTAGTGCATAGGTAAGTTCTGTTTTGAAGGATTCCAGTTCTTCCGTTATCTGATCTTCCGTATTTACCTCAGCTATTTGCAAAATACCTTTAATTTTATTTTGATGCTCTTCAACGTCTCGTCTAATTTCTGATGCCTTTAGTTTTAACTGGTCTTCAATATGTTTATATATTTGTGTCTGAAAGAGCTGCGCAAATATTTTTTCTCTTTCTCTGGAGTCTGCCATTAGCAGTTCACGGAATTTACCCTGCGGCAACACCATAACCTGCCTGAACTGCTCTACATCTAGCCCCAGTAATTGCCTGATTTCACTGGTCGCATCACTGACACTTTTTGCAACCATCAGCCTGCCTTCTGGCGAACCATCAAGTAACCATAGTTGCGCTTCCGGTTGCTGAGTTGTTATGCCTTCTCCACGTGATTTAGGGCGATCCTGCATTGGGATTCGTCGAATACGATAACTATTACCTCCAAGATCAAAGTCGAGAACCACCTCGGTAAGCGTTGCTGCATCAGCATAATTACAGCGCATTTGAGCAGGCTCTCGCTCATTACCTGTAGTTTGACCATAAAGAGCAAAACAAATGGCATCTAAGATGGAAGTTTTGCCTGCACCCGTTGGGCCATTGATTAGAAACAGTGGATTAGAACCTAACAGGGAAAAATCGATACTCTCAGTGCCAGCGAAAGGCCCAAATGCCTGGATGGAAAGCTTGTTAGGCTTCATGCGATTTCACCATCAAGCTTATGTATTCTGGAGATAGTGTTTTTTATTGCATCATCTTGTTCCGGAGTAAGCTTCTGCCGTGAAACCTGGGTAAAAAAGTCCCGGAACATTTCCAGCTCACCACGCTTTAATTTATCCCTGCTAATTTTATGCTCTCCAGTATCCAGCATACCTGGCTTTTCTAAATGCAGTACATTTGGGTAAACGTCTCGTAGCTTTCCCATTGGGTCGAGAATCGCATGTTTGTCAGTGAGCCTAACCAACAAATAATCTTCATTATCTGGATCAACCTTTCCCTGCTCAGTGATAGTATTAAGTTCATCCTCAATAATTCTCATGTTATGAAGCGGCTTTAATGGAAGGTGTTTTGTAGATTTAAGACCAGAAGCATCCATCTCTACCAGTGTTATGCCTTTTTTCTGGTGCTGCTCAGAGAAACTGTATTTAAGGATGGACCCAGAATAACATATATATTTTTTGCCTTTATACTGGGGGCTATGTAAATGACCGAGCGCAACATAATCAAAATCTACAAAGGATTCATAACTAACACGATCTGCGCCACCAATTGAGAGTGGGCGTTCCGATTCTGATTCTTCAGCACCATCAATAAAGCAATGACTGATTAATACGTTGATGGCTTTCTCTGATTTAGCCGAGTTAATCAGGTCAATAAGATAGGTATGAGCTTCGTCGTGGTTTTTTACTTCAACTTCATATCTGTTTCGAATGGTCTCAGGGTCATTGTATGGAATGCCATAAAAATTAACTTCAACATCTGCGACACTCACTACAACTGGATCAGTAATTTGATCAAAATCACCGATAATATGCAAGCCTGATTTTTTTAATTGCCGAGAGGCAAAGCGCAGTCGTTCTGCACTGTCGTGATTGCCTGGAATTAAAATAATCGGCACACCCAGTTCAGAGCAAATTTTATTCAGCACTTCATCAAGTAACTCAACCGCAGCTGCAGGCGGTATAGAGCGATCATAAATATCTCCTGCAATCACCACCGCATCAACCGATTCCTTTTCAATATAGTCGAGTATTTGATTCAACACATGACGCTGATCTTCCAGCAATGAAACATTGTGGAACTGGCGACCGATATGCCAATCCGAGGTGTGGATAAACTTCATAATAAATATCTCTATTTAACTCTTACTCTGTCACCGAGCTTAATAGCTTTAGTTAATTGCTCTCGTAGTTTATCGAGATACTTATCAATTTCTTCTTCTGTTTCGATAAATCCTTCAGATAAATCGGCGGGTGTTAGCGTAATAATACGTTTAGCTTTAACAATCTTATCTGGTTCTTCCTTGACCTCTGTGTCACCCTTTCCTGCTTCTGTTTTTTCTGTATGTTTTGTCTTAGGCTGTTTTGCTTGTTCCGCTTTTATTCTCTGCTCATCAATGTGCGCATTTATTAGATCATACGCTTCCTGCTCGAGCGACTCTTTAGCATCCGACTGGTCAGTGACAATTTGTGGGATCGATACAGCTGATTCAATACGCTTTTTACATTGCTGCAATGGGTACAATGCCTTGTTTTGCAACTCAGTTGGTGCTACTGCATTTTTGAGCGCATTAGTAACATTTGTAATACGCATATCTACGCGAGAAATGGCGTGGTTACGTTTTTCCGTGACTAACTCATTATTTACTTTTTGTACTTTCTCAATGAGTGGGTTTATATGTTTCAACTGCCCGTAAGGTGCCGGCATATTGTAAATATTTTCTAATTCGTCTAATGCTTTACTGGCTTCGGCATTCTTCTCTAATGCAGGTTTATTTGCCTTAAATTGCTCATTAAGCGCTTTTGCAAGTGCCTGCCATGTTTGAAACTGACTATTGTAAAAATCATCCAGGTCTTCGTAATCTTCAGAAAAAGCTTCCAGTTGACTCGCATCATCAATAAAACGCTGGATCATGGTGAAACTGTTACTTTGCTCCAACAGGCCAGCAACTAATGCCTGTCCATTTTCGATTTCATTTAAGCCGGGGAAATGCCCTGTCTGCGCCCTCGTTTTAAATGATTTCAGCTCATCACCCCAGAGCGATAAACCATCTACAATTACTTCATATAGTTCTTTCTCTGCTGACCCTGTAAAGGTTTTTGAAAACAGGCTCTTCACTAACTTTGCAGCATTCTTTATCTGGCGGTCATCATGCTGACGTATTTTGAGAATTCTAATTTCACCGCGCTTACGCACACTGTTAAAAAGGTCATAGGCTTTTTTAAGTGCAAGATTAGCGCCCTGATGATTAAAGCTGATCTTATTCGCAAGACCTAAGCGTGCTACCAATAACAAAATTTCATTATCTGGCCAACCGTAAGGTCTACGACTAAATCTGATTACAATATCTCGCAGATAAACCGCTTCATTTCGCTCAATCCTGAGACCAATGTATTGCTCAACTTCCCGTGTGGCTTGTGGATTACATTCATCTGCATTTAAGTCAAGGCCAATCTGAGCAATGTCATCTGCTTTAAGAACGGCTTGCAATTCACGTAGAACCTCACCTGGGCCAGACTTCAACAGCTTGAGCTTAGAAAATGTATTTTCGATCACATACTTATACGCATCTTCAAGAATAGCAGATGGGGTGGTAGTCTTTTTAGTCAACTTTGTACCAATTGCATAAATATCTGCCTCAGCAAACAAAGTCTCAAATTCGCCGTATAGACGCTTTTCCCGTTCGATATTTTCAAATGACTTATCTCGTAACAGGTGCTCTTGTTCGGGACGTTGAGCAGAATTCAATTTCAGAAATCTCTCTGTTTTTATGTAAAGAGAAAGTTCGTCCCATAAGCGTTTATGTTCCCCTAGTTTGACTAACACACTACCATCGCCTTCCAATGTATGATTAATACATTGCTGTTCATTAGTAAAACTTTCGTAATGTGAATCCAGTGGTGAAATTACTTTTACAACCAGATCTTCAATCGTTGAACCATCTTTTGGGTGACCATTACAAAAACGACTGATCTGAAAATCCTGGCTATTTACTGGATACCTGTAGACTTTCTGGCGTTTCAGGATATCATTAAAAATAATATTTGAAAGTTCATTTGAAGCTTCGGATGACTCAATATCTGTATGCCTGATTTCATTTTCTATTTCTTTCTCTTCATTGGTCAAAAAAACAAACTCATCCCCATTACGTACAATCAATAATTGGCGTTCCAGACGGTTCAGACTTTCTTCTATTTGTTTCTTCAGATTAATTTTGTCTGCATCTATGTGATCAATAGCAAGGGTAACAAGATTGTCAAGGGTGCTTTTAACAACATCAACATAGCGAATAAGGAACAATGTTTTAAGTATTTTTCCATCAAACTCTGTCAATGATTCTGTTTCACATGCCTGATCTATAGTTCGTTTTACGGCTGGTTCCAGAAAACTCTCAATAGGTGCGTAAAAGCTATGGAATGGAATGAGAACATTCAGATCGCAATCCTTCATTTGTCTGGCAGCAGACTGAAAAGCATCAAGCAATGAGCGTTCACCCATGGCAAGATGTTTACCTGTAGCACCTTTCGTACGAATGGATTCAAAAACCTTCTGCACTAGCGCATAGTGATAAGGTATGAATGGATAATTATCGACAAATGATGGTGCATCATCATAACTTTTAAGGGATGCAGTTGTCGTGTTATCAAACGTTAACTGGTTACGAAGAATATCGCCTTTCTCTAAAAATATTTTAATTAAACTTTTACGGGCTTTATC
>JALSUJ010000690.1 GCA_027071355.1 Gammaproteobacteria bacterium
CTTCGATATTGTTTTCACCCAAACTAGAATCATCAATTTGATCGGATAAGTTCTTCATGTTTGACAATCCATTAATAACAATTTCCAATGTTTCTACTAAGGCATGTAGTAATGGGAATGCTGTAGTGGGATCCTGAGAACGACATGCCTGTTCCAGGGCTGCGGCATCCTTATATAAATTATCCGCACTAATATTTCCACCACTACCTTTTAATGTGTGAGCAATACTGGACGCTTCATCCCATTGTTCCTGTTGAATATATTCGGCTATCATATCGCCACTGTTTTTTTGCTTATCATGAAAGCCAATCAAAACTCTTTTATAGGCAGACCAGTTACCGCACATACGCTTTAAGCCAGCAGCAACATCTATACCAGGTAAATCAGGTAGTTCTTTTATATCTTTATCATATATTGGTTCATTATCTATTACGGATCGTTTATCTGGCTTGACCCAATGGGAAATTGTTTTGAATAATTTATCAGGATCGATAGGTTTTGTTACATGCCCATTCATACCCGCTTCAATACTTGTATCAGAGTCTCCACTCAATGCATGGGCCGTCATGGCAATAATAGGCAAGTGAGCATATTGACGGCCCATGGATCTTATTTTCCGCGTAGCTTCCAAACCATCCATTACTGGCATCTGAATATCCATTAACACTATATCATATACATTTTGCTGTACGGTCCGCACTGCATCTTGACCATTTTCACAAATATCAACAGCAAAACCCGCCTCCGTTAATATCTCCTCTGCTACCTGTTGATTGACATGATTATCTTCAACTAGTAGTAGTTGCTTACCTTTAAAATAAAAATTTTCAGTCTTAATTAACTTGCTTTCTGATACGGATTTTTCTCCTTCTTCACCAATTATCATTAATAAGGCATTAAATAAATCTGATTGGCGAACCGGCTTTGTCAACCATGCATCAAATTCAATATCATGTTTGATGAAATCTACTGAGCTCAACATTACTAATTTCATATTTCGAAGACGAATATCTTTTCGAATATGTAAAGCCAGTTCATTTCCATCCATGCCTGGCATTTGCATATCGATAATTGCAATATCATAAGGTTGATTTTTTTCGCTAGCGGAAACAAGTTCCGCTAAAGCAGCCTGAGCTGATTCCTCAGAATGAATGTGATTGATACCCTCGCTTTGTAGGATATTTTCAAGAACGAGAAGATTTGTATTATTGTCATCGACAAGCAATATATGTTGGT
>JALSUJ010000691.1 GCA_027071355.1 Gammaproteobacteria bacterium
GGCCGCACCATTAATTGAAATAATACGGGAACCCGGCTCGGCCTTAATCGCATAGGTAGAAAAACGCTCGCCATTGGTAATATTGTAGATTTCTATCTGCTCATATTCCAGAATACCGGCCGCTGACATTAATTCGGTATCAATGGCGCAGGAGCCTTCGTAGTCAAGCTCAGCATGAGTGACGGTAATCCGATGTAATTTGCATTTCAGCATTGAGCACTGCATTTAAACGATCCTGACTTACTTTTACATATGCGTTCTGCACGTGTAATTTTAATAAAATGGGTCGCAATTTTACCATAAGGAAGTGATTTTTCAAAATCAGACTGATTCTTACTGCTTAAGCTCAACACTCAGGTTATCAATTAAACGAGTGCTGCCCAGATAGGCGGCAGCCAGAATCACCAGTTGCCTGCTTGTCTTAGAGATTGCTGGCTCTGATAAATCGGGATGGCAAATTTTAATGTAATCGGTTCTAAAACCATGATGGTTTAGTGTCTCAGAGGCTGTTTGCTCCAGTTGAACATAGTCCGTATTACCGGCTATAAGTTTCCTGGCAATATTTTTTAGCTGCTGATAAATAAGGGCTGCCTGCTGTTTTTGCTGTTCTGTTAAATAACCGTTTCGGGAACTCATAGCCAGGCCATTTTTTTCCCGCACGATGGGATGAGACTGAATATTTACCGGAAAACATAAGTCTTTGACAAAACGCTTAATCACGATTAACTGCTGATAATCTTTTTCTCCAAAAACAGCCGTATCAGGCTGTACTATATTAAACAGTTTACCCACAATGGTTGCCACACCGGTAAAGTGGCCCGGGCGGGATTTTCCTTCCAGAATATCACTGATCCATGGTACTATTATCTGGCTCTGGGCAACTATCTGGCTCTGGGCAGTCTGCTCCTGAGCACCGCTAAAATCAGCAGGGTACATTTCATCGACGGAGGGTGCAAACACAATATCACAGCCCAGCGGCTGCAGTCTGGCGGTATCAGCCTGCAGGGTTTTCGGATATTTATCAAAATCCTCACCGACACCAAATTGCAAAGGATTCACAAAAATACTGCAGATTACGATATCGGCCTTATTTTTAGCCATAGAGACTAATTGCAGGTGCCCCTCATGCAGATTTCCCATAGTGGGCACAAAGGCAATGGTTCGGGCGTCCTGTTTATAGCTGGCAATAAGCGCTTTAAGCTCACTGATAGTATGTATTATCTGCATAACTCTTCACCCTTCTCACCCATCAAAGTGGAGAACAAGCTAATCAAAAACATGATCAGGCGTTGGAAACTCACCGGTTTTTACCTGATGAACATAGTTTTTAAAAGCCTGCTGTATAGAGCTGGTTTCAGCCAGAAAGTTTTTAACAAAACTGGGGGGATTGCCATGATGCAGCCCCAGCATATCATAACAGACCAGCACCTGTGCATCGCATTCAGGCCCGGCGCCAATGCCAATAACAGGAATATCAATCGCTTCGGTAACTTGTGCTGCCAGTTCTGAGGGGACACATTCAAGCAGAATGATATCTGCTCCGGCCTGTTCCAGTGCGATGGCATCGGACAGGATCTGTTCTGCTTCCTCCCGGTTGCGTCCCTGTATTCTATAGCCACCCATTTTATAAACTGACTGGGGTAACAAACCCAGATGTGAGCAGACAGCAATCCCTCTTTCAGAAAGAAAACGAATAGTATCCAGCATCATGGCGCCACCTTCAATTTTTACCATATGTGCACCGCCTTCAGCAATCAGCCTGGCTGAATTTAGATACGCCTCCTCCTGACTGGCATCGGCAGCAAAGGGTAAATCCGCCATAATCAAAGCCCGATGACAGACCCGTGAGACATTATGGGTATGATAAATCATTTCTTGCATGGTCACTGACAGGGTGCTCTCCTGCCCTTTAACCACCATACCCAGTGAATCTCCGACCAGTATCACTTCTACTCCGGCCGCTTCCTGGGAACGGGCAAAGCTGGCATCATAGGCCGTCAGGCAGGCAAAACGTTCACCTTCCTGCTTCATTTTTCTGAGCGTTCTGGTGGTAATTTTATGCATGGCTAAATTCTCTCTGTAATTTATTTAATCCTGACCAGTCCGTTTGTCCGGCCAGTACTGCTAAAGCCCCCAGTCCCGGAATATTAATATCACCGGCAATTTCAAATAAAGGGTGGATCACAAAATTTCTAAAGACTATCTGCGGATGTGGAACTTGCAGATTTTCAGTCTCTATTATTTGTTCTCCAAATAAAAGTATATCAAGGTCCAGGGTTCTTGCGCCCCATTTTTCTGTTCTGATCCGTCCCTGCTGCTCTTCTATAGCCTGCAGTTCAGATAATAATTGTAGTGCTGTCAAATCTGTTTGTAACATGGCCACGGCATTAATATAGTCATTCTGGGCTTTGCTGTTCGGCATGGTCAGAGCTCTGCTCTGATAAAATGAAGAAACCTTCCGCAGCTCTGATTGCGGGATCCTGCTAAGCCCTTCCAGCGCCAGTTTAAGTTGCTGCACCGGTTGATGCAGATTACTGCCCAGTCCAATATAAGTTATCATGGTTCCGGATCATGCTGTTGTTCTGCTGCGGGTTCCAGCGTTAACTTTACGACCCGTTTTTTTTTACGCCGCTTGCGCTTCTTCTGGCCCCGACCCAGCTGGCTGCACATCTGTTCCTGCTCTTCCGGCGATTGGGTTTGTATATCTGTCCACCAGTCACAGATGGTTTTCAGCTCATGCTCACCCACAGATTCTCTGAGTAAAAGAAAGTCATATCCTGCCCGAAAACGTTTATTGGTGAGGGTGCGTAATGCTCTTTTTCTGGTCGGGTGCTGCAGCTGATTCTGCATATGCCAGATATCCCGCATCATCATGCTGAAACGTTTGGGAATTGAGGTATGAGCCTGCTGTCGGGTAATAACTTCCCGGCTGGCACTGATTAAGGCTTCTATTTCATGCTGGCCGCGTTCAATAAAACGATTTTTATAATCCTGCATCGGATACCACAGCAGAACCGCCATAAAAAAAGCCGGATTAACCGATTTACCCTGGGCGATTCGTTCATCGGTATTAATTAATGCCTGCTCGATAATTTTTAATGTCCGGGAACGCTGTTGACCTGAACTATTAATAAGTGCATCCGTTAAAGGAAACAGACCCTCAAATAATTCATATTCGCGCAGTAACTGAAAGCATCTTAAACCATAGCCGCCCTGAAATAATTTAATGGTTTCATCAAATAGTCGAGCCACCGGTATTCCTTCCAGCAGGTCTTTTAACTCAAAAATCAGTGCATGAGCCTGTGGCTCAATTTTAAAATCCAGTTTGGCTGCAAAACGCACCGCACGCAGCATGCGCACCGGGTCCTCCCGGTAACGGACCGGTACATCACCAATCATACGCAGCACTTTGTTGTACAAATCCTGCATACCACCGGTAAAATCTACGATAGAGTCATCACGAATATTGTAATACAGGGCATTAACGGTAAAATCCCGGCGGATAGCATCTTCTTCCAGAGAACCATAGACATTATCGCGGATTATCCGGCCTTCATCATTTTTACCCGCATGAGTAGAAGCACCGCCTTCATGCGGGCCACGAAAAGTCGCCACTTCAATCACATCCCGGCCAAATAAAATATGCGCCAGACGAAAACGCCGGCCAATCAGGCGACAATTGCGAAATAAAGCCTTAATTTCATCAGGATGAGCATCCGTAGCCACATCAAAATCTTTAGGTTTTTTATCCAGCAGCAAATCTCTAACTCCACCACCAACCAGATAAGCCTGGTAGCCTGCTTCTTTAAGACGATACAGAACTTTTAAAGCATTATTGCTGATATTGTCTCTGGCAATAGCATGTTCAGATTGCTTTATAATTGTTTTTTTTATTTTCATTCCCAATATTTTCCCACAGGCTGTTACCGTGCCATGACTAACTAATAGTAAAGCCCGTCCACATTACCCTTGCCGTATTTCATATTCTGAATAATCTCATGTCGTTTTAAGACAAAGCCGTCGAAATTACAGAAGTAATTAATCGCAAACACCTTACTATAACCCATTACCCCCGTTTCACTAATGGGTTTCCAGAGTGGTTTGGAACGTGGATAAAAGACTTTTTTACCCTGCTTATCGGTACTGCCATAAGCATAATTTTTTATCTCACTGGTAGAGCAGCGCAAACCATCATACATAACATTATCAGCCCCGTTAGGAGAGCGGATCACCAGGGTAAAGCGTACGACATCATCTGCCCCAACCTGAAGGGATTTTTCATCCACCAGATATTTATAATTCCGATAGGTGGGTGGGCCGGCTACTTCAATCAGGTCTTTATCTGCGGGATAGTCCGGAAGATTTGTAGCCCCTTCTTTCCAGACAAAATCTTCAACATCATTTTCCTGATATTCCTGACTATAAGCCGGTAATCTGTCCCAGACATCAGCCATTAAGGGCATTGTCAGCAAAAAGGTTAGTAGAATACCAATCAGGGCAGCAGAGTAAATTTTTAAATATTTGTTCATAAAAAGTCTATTTAAAGTCATTTTTATTAATAATGATAAATAATATCTTTACCATTAGCCGGGTCAACATTACAATCTATATGATTATACATGAATT
>JALSUJ010000692.1 GCA_027071355.1 Gammaproteobacteria bacterium
ATTTTAACAGTTTATCACCCACTGGGTGTCCGTAGGTATCATTAATAATTTTAAAACGATCAAGGTCAATAAATAAAAGTGCACCTAGATAGTTCATTCGGCAGGCTTGTGAGAAGGCATGTTCCAGGCGATCTTTAAACAGTAAACGATTAGGAAGTCCGGTCAGCTGATCAAAATGGGCCAGGTTATAAAAATGTCGTTGCTTGCATTCGGTAATCTCATCGAGCAAACGATGACCGGTTCCCATGCCGGCATAAAAATTATCCTTAGTAATAATAAATCCGTCATACATATACTGCATACCGGCATCAATAATAATACGTGCCAGATCATCAATATGTTCAGAAATATCAACAATAATAGGTTTTTTATCCATATTATTACAAATAGGTTTCCTTCCATATAACTCGCGAGTAAAAGGTTTGCTGAATAATTCAACCAGAGAATTTCGATTAATCAGGCCGACAGGTATTTTATTTTTTACAATGGGAATAGCATAAAGGTCTGGAACACTCACAAAACGTTCAAGCACTTTAATCATGGGAGTGTCAGGCTGAACAGGTTCAATATATTTTAAAATATTTTCAACAGAGCCGGCGATATGTAAATTAATATTATCTACTTGTAAATTATTATTTATTGTTAGAGTCATTATAGATGCCCCTTTATATTTAGTAGGAATCCATTTTTAATCATCCATTTTGAGTATTATTACGTGTACTAATGACTTAAATATGACAGAAACAAAATATATAAGGGTTTAATAAAGCTGTAATAAAGTAAGGCTAAATTAGTCGGGTTTTTTATTTAGAGGTTTTACCAATGCGTTTAATTCTATTTTTACTCAGCTGTATTTTTTCGATTTCAAGCCTGTATGCGGATAATCATGTACTGATGCGATTGCATGGTTCAAATACGATAGGTGCAAAGCTGGCACCAGAGCTGGTTGAGGCATGGTTATATGAACAGGGATATAGAAAATTAAAAATCCGTAATCTGGATGAAGAGGAAAAAATCATTATCGCTCAGGATGAAAATAATCAGCAATATTTTGTGGAAATAAAATCCCACGGTTCCAGCACCGGTTTTAAATCATTGCAGAATAATCAGGCTGATATTGGCATGTCATCCCGGCCGATTAAACTAAAGGAAAATAATCGCCTGAAACGCTTTGGTGAAATGACACGGGAAGATGCAGAATTTGTTATAGGCCTGGATGGCATTGCGGTAATTGT
>JALSUJ010000693.1 GCA_027071355.1 Gammaproteobacteria bacterium
GGTATTTTTAACCTCTATATGGTCACTGGATTCAGTTGTTAAATTATTCTCTGAGTGCATTCAGATAAACCTCAATTTTCGTCTCTCTACCAAGTAACAGCAAATTTGGCTCAGGGCTATATACTCTCTACCTGATAGAAGGGCCTGATAGCTGGCCGCTCAGGAGTACATAGAATAAAATTCAATTCAGTATTTTATTCTAATATACTAATTTGTTCTAGTATTGATATAAGTCAAAAACCAAACTATTACCAAAAAGTTTAATTTTACTCATTTCACTGCTCTTCCCTATTACATAAGAGATAGAACAGCCCCTCACTATTCATATAATAATAGATTTTGACTGAATATCGACCTGTTCCTGTTATTATAATCACTATCTTCTGATAAAATTTTATCCATCAGTATAATTTTTAATACGATAAGTGTATCAGCTCTAACAGGTATTTTTTGTGCTTCAATCATCCGACTATTCAAAACGCTTTGGCGGCATCCAGCGCCTTTATGGTAAAACCAGAGCAGAATTTATTCCTCAATTACATATTTGTATCATTGGAATCGGCGGTGTCGGCTCGTGGGCGGCAGAAGCACTTGCCCGCTCTGGTGTCGGTCAGATCACCCTGATTGATCATGATGATATCGCCCTGTCAAATATTAATCGCCAGATCCATACTCTGGACTCTACCCTTGAACAGTCCAAGGTTCTGGCTATGCAGGACAGGATCCGGCAAATCAATCCGCATTGCCAGTGTCATGCAATTGATGATCTGCTGACAGAAAATAATCTGAGCAGATATATTGTATCCACATATGACTATGTAATTGATGCCATTGACAGTGTAAAACACAAAAGTGCCCTGATTTATTATTGCAAACGCAATAAAATTCCAGTGATCACTACAGGCGGTGCTGGTGGACTCATTGATCCAACCGCCATTGAAATTACCGATCTCAGCAAAACCTATAATGACCCTCTGGCCGCCAAAGTACGTTCCCAGCTGCGTTATCACTATAATTTCAGCCGCAACCCCAAACGTCGTTTTGGTATTGAGTGTGTCTTCTCTATTGAGCAACAGCTTTATCCCCAGGCTGACGGCAGTGTCGGCCAGACAAAACCCGGCGTTAAAGGAGTTAGTCTGGACTGTAATTTCGGCTATGGTTCTTCCGCCTGTATCACCTCTGTTTTTGGCTTTGTAGCAGCGGCTCGTGCTATTGAAAAGTCACTCTTAAAA
>JALSUJ010000694.1 GCA_027071355.1 Gammaproteobacteria bacterium
GGGGACCACCACATTAAACAAGCTTTCAGACCTTAATGTGCTCACCCAGGACAGTGCCCAGGTTGCAATATCCGTTGCAGGTGCCGCCCTGAAAGATCTTGATAAAATCAGATCAGGTCTTGGTTCCGTGCAGAATCAGTTAAGTTCAACCATTGCCAATATTTCCGTTACCCAGGTTAATGTTAAGGCTGCAGAGTCATCAATACGTGACGTTGATTTTGCCGCAGAATCATCAAACTTCACAAAGCTGCAGATTCTTGCCCAGGCAGGTACATTTGCAATGAGCCAGGCTAATTCAAGTGCACGGACAGTACTCAGCCTGCTCAAATAATATAATCGCATAACAAAACAGTATCATACCATGATTTTATATCATCAAATGATACCCCTGATGCAATTGTAACTTAAAACCATGCCCTCTGGTAAATAGATTTTATCAGGGGGCATTTTATTTTCAGATTTTTATATTATTCCGCCGTTGACTCCAATGACCTGTCCTGTGATATATCCTGCTCTATCCGAACATAAAAAACCAACAAGGGCGCTGACCTCTTCAACTTTTCCAAGCCTTGCGCACGGTATCATTTTTTTAATTTCATCCGTTGGCATTCCATTAAGCATTCCCGTATCAATAAACCCCGGGGCCACGGCATTAACCGTGATATTTTTTCTTGCTATCTCCTTTGCAAGGGCCTTTGTGGCACCGATTATCCCGGCCTTGGCTGCGGAGTAATTAACCTGGCCGGCAACCCCTATCTCGCCTGATGCGGATGCAATATTAATTATTCTTCCAAAGCGCTTGGAGATCATGTTTTTAACTATGAGCTTTGAAACATTAAAAAAAGAAGATAGATTGGTATCTATGATATTTTTCCAGTCGGATTCCTGCATCCATGCCATTAATTTATCACTCCTGATACCGGCATTATTCACAAGAATATCAATTTTTGGGTATTTTTATTTCAAGGTACAGATAAAACTATCAATGCTTTTGGAGTTAGAAATGTCCAAGATTTCAATGGATATATTCGCCTTTGGATTTTTCTATAAAACTTATTCCATTGCTTTCATTGCGCGTTATTTATTTCTACATGCCATAATTATTTTCCAATTTTCGCTTTTTGCCAGATAATGGACTATTCCAAGTCCAATGCCTTTGTTTGAACCTGTGATGATTATTATTTTTAGTTGCTTCATTGTTAATTAATAAAATCTTGATATTAATCAAGAC
>JALSUJ010000695.1 GCA_027071355.1 Gammaproteobacteria bacterium
TAGATGTTGTTAGTATAAAATTTTACAGCCAAGACTGAACGTTCGAATGCTCGGCTACCAAATCAACAAAACCCGAATAATCAACGACTTTAATTCCGTCAAGTATTTCAGCTTCTGTAAATCCACGTGTATTCAGGTCGGAACCTAAAACATAGATATTTTTATTGCTCATTGCAGCGGTTAACTTGTCTGCAATGACTGTACCTTTTAAAGCGCCTACTACTGCGTCTTCTATCAGAAGAATACTTGAGCCTTCTTTTGATTTAGTTAGACACGAGTTCAGTGAATTACGCTCAAAAGGTGATTTGTTTACGGTATGTAACATTGCCATTTTGCCTCTCCTTTAAGAGCGTCTTTAAGAACTGATTATAACATCTTGCTCATCCATCAGATCAGCAAGTTCAGCGCGTGTAACAAGTTTGATAGATGGTTTTTCTGCCCAATCATCATCCTCATCTTCATAAGTCAGATCCATCAGGTTATCCAGAGTCAAACCACGCTCTTCCAAAGACTCTTTTTCAACATATAATTTGTTGATATCATAATCACCCAGTGCTTTATAAGCCGGTGAAAAGTTTTTCATGCCGGAAGCTTCAGTATTTTGATTTTTGGTGATTTGAAATACGCCGTCATCGCAAAATGCGAGGCTAACGTCCTGATCAAATGCAGCACTAATCAATACTACTTCCAGTGATTCCAATGCGTAAACTGTACCATATGGTGCTTTGGTGTTCACAAACATGAATTTTTTTACGTCATCACTCATATTTATTCCCCTTAATCACCAAATGTTAATAAACGATCAGACTGGATACCACCTTCCACTAACTGACCCAGGCCAGAAATACGGAATGCAGGATGGATATTATGTGCATCTTTACCCTGTCTGCCGGCTTCGTCGGCATCTAACATACCACGCCGTTGAGCAGCAGCAATACACACCACCATATCCAGATCATGTTCTGTAGCCAGTGCCGCCCAGTTTTCCGTAATATTACGATCATCCTGGGGTGGAATAGCCAAACGTGTTGCGTTATTTACGCCATCGTTATAGAAGAACACTCGATAAATTTCATGACCTTTGGCAAGTGCAGCCTTGGCAAACTGATACGCAGTATCAGAAGCCTGGTGCTGATAAGGTCCTTCATTAATTAGTAATGTAAACTTCATTAAAGATTTACCATTTGCTTATTGCAGATCGAAACCCAACTTACAAATTCCAGTCTGCA
>JALSUJ010000696.1 GCA_027071355.1 Gammaproteobacteria bacterium
ATGATAAACAGCGTAAGGATTTTGAAGAATTTCTGGAAACAGACTTCTCCTTTGAAGTTCCGGGACTGGCGCGTTTTCGTGTCAATGCCTTTAATCAGAATCGTGGTGCCGGTGCTGTGTTCCGTACGATTCCATCAAATGTTCTGACTCTGGAGGAATTAGGTTGTCCGTCTATTTTTAAAGATATCTGTGAAAATAAACGCGGCATTGTGCTGGTTACCGGCCCGACGGGTTCTGGTAAATCAACGACCCTTGCCGCCATGATGGATCATTTGAATAATACTATTTATGAGCATATTCTGACGGTAGAAGATCCCATTGAATTTGTGCATGAAAGTAAGAAGTGTCTGGTCAACCAGCGTGAAGTACACCGGGATACTTTAGGCTTTAATGAAGCACTACGCTCAGCTCTGCGTGAAGACCCGGATATTATTCTGGTGGGGGAATTACGTGATCTGGAAACCATTCGTCTGGCATTGACTGCGGCAGAAACCGGTCACCTGGTGTTCGGTACTCTGCATACCAGTTCAGCCGCCAAAACCATTGACCGTATTATTGACGTATTTCCCGCAGCAGAAAAAGATATGGTGCGAGCCATGCTTTCGGAATCATTACGAGCGGTTATATCCCAGTCATTATTAAAGAAAAACGGCGGTGGGCGAATTGCTGCTCATGAAATAATGATTGGTACTCCGGCAATTCGAAACTTAATCCGTGAAGGTAAGGTTGCACAAATGTATTCAGCCATTCAAACCGGTCAGGGCATTGGTATGCAGACACTGGATCAATGTTTGAAAACATTATTGTCACAGGGTCAGATATCCAAAGCAGATGCTCAGACTTATGCGGCTAACAGGGATGATTTTCTGTAACAGGAGTTAAGAACAAATAATAGTGACCCTATAAACTAGAAACAAAGGTAAAACGGATGGATTTTGATTCATTATTGAAATTAATGGTGCACAAAAAAGCATCAGATTTATTTATTACTGTGGGTACACCTCCAGCTATGAAGGTGAATGGAAAAATTTCTCCAGTGACTAAAAAATCTTTAAATTCCACTCAGGCACATCAGATTGTAACCGGGATCATGAATGATAAGCAGCGTGCCCAGTTTGAAGCCGAACACGAATGTAACTTTGCGATCAGTCGTTCCGGGGTGGGGCGTTTTCGGGTCAGCGCATTTATGCAGCGCAGTCAGGTTGGGATGGTGCTGAGGCGTATTGAAACCACCATTCCAACCTATCAGGAACTGCGCTTGCCGGAAACCATTAAGGATCTGGCTATGACCAAACGGGGACTGGTTATTTTTGTTGGGGCAACCGGTTCGGGTAAGTCAACCTCGCTGGCATCCATGATTGGTTATCGGAACAAAAACGGCAGCGGACATATTATTACTATTGAAGATCCCATTGAATTTGTACACAACCATGATGGCTGTCTGATCACTCAGCGGGAAGTGGGTATTGATACAGATTCCTTTGAAGTGGCCTTAAAAAATACCCTGCGGCAGGCACCGGATGTGATCCTGATTGGTGAAATTCGAACCCGTGAAACAATGGATCATGCCATTGCCTTCGCAGAAACAGGACACCTCTGCCTGGCTACCCTGCACGCTAACAATGCTAATCAGGCGCTGGATCGGATTATTAACTTCTTTCCCGAAGAACGTAAACCACAATTATTAATGGATTTATCTCTGAATATGCGTGCCTTTGTTGCCCAGCAGTTAATTCCGACTCCCGATGGCAAAGGGCGTCGTGCCGCAGTTGAGATTCTGCTGAATACGCCGCTGATTTCAGATTATGTCCGTGATGGTGAAATACATAAATTAAAAGAAGTAATGAAAAAATCCCGCGAAGAAGGGATGCAGACTTTTGATCAGGCTCTATATGATTTATACCGTACAGAAGCCATTACCTATGAAGATGCGCTGCATCATGCCGATTCGCCTAATGATCTGCGTCTGATGATTAAACTGGGTGATGAAGAAGCCTCAGAATCAATGGGTTCTTCTCTGGAAGGTGTCAGTTTTACAGATACCCGGGAAGATAGAAATACCGGGCTTGGCGGTGGCGGATTTAGTTTATAAAATCCGGCTTCCGGCTTATAGTAGTTCCCATGTATCACATGGGAACTACTACCCGCATTATTGCCGGGAATACACCAGTTCTCCGGCCTTAATGGTAAACTCAACCTGTCCCTTTAACTCCCAGCCATGAAACGGGGTATTTTTACCCTTGCTTAAAAATTTTTCTTTTTCCACCCGCCAGTAACTTTCCGGGTCAAAAATACACACATCCGCATCCTTGCCAATCCCTAAAGTTCCTTCTGGAATATTAAGGATCTGTGCCGGCTGTATGGTCAGGCGGGCAATGATCTCACTGAGTGTCATGTTATGACTATCCATCAGCTTTAGGGCCAGCGGTAATAAGGTTTCAATACTGCTGATGCCAGGTTCGGTTTCTGCAAATGGAGCCAGTTTGGCATCGCTGTCATGCGGCTGATGATCCGAGACTACACAGCTTAATATACCTGAACTGACCCCCTGACGCAGGGCATCCAGATCGCGCTGAGTTCTAAGCGGCGGGATGACATGACAATTGCTGTCGAAAAAACCAATATCCATTTCTGTCAGGTGTAAATGATGGGCGGTTACATCGGCCGATACCGGTAAACCGGATTCCTGTGCCTGGCGGATCAATTGTATGGAACCGGCACTGGAGAGCTGGCAGAAATGAGCTTTGGCACCAATCAGTTCAATTAACTGCAGGTCTCTGGCTATCGCAATGGTTTCTGCACTATCAGGAATACCGGCCAGTCCCAGCCGGGTACTCACCACACCTTCATGAGCGCAGCCGTTACTGAGCCAGGGATCAAAAGCATGAATAAATACCGTAATGTTATGGCTGGCAGCATATTCCAGAGCACGGCGCATTACCAGTGTACTTTTGACAGGCTGCAGAGCATTGGTGGTGCCGACACAACCGGCATCTTTTAATTCACGCATTTCACTGAGCTTTTCTCCCTGTAACTGCTGAGTCAGGGCACTGAGGGTATAAACTTTGGCAACACCTTCAGTAGCGGCTTTAAGGCGGATCAGTTTTACCAGAGCAGCATTATCAATAATCGGATCAGTATCAGGCGGGCAGCACAGGGCAGTGACACCGCCAGCAGCTGCGGCACGAGTTTCTGAGGCTATGGTACCTTTAGTTTCATGACCCGGTTCGCGTAGCCGGACTCGCATATCCACCAGACCGGGACAGACTACCCTGTTAGCAGCATCAATTGTTTTCTGAGCACTGAAACCTTCTGGCGCATCACCCAGAGCCAGGATTTTACCCTCCTGAATATGCAGATCCATCACCCTGTCTATATTGTTTTCGGGATCGATAATCCGGCCATTTATAATGCTGATATTATATGTTTCTGACTGGTGTACCTGATTAAATAACTGACTTTCAGGCATTAGACTATTCCCCCCGTTTTAGTGATTTCACTTCTGGGACTTAAGGCCTGTGACATGACGGCCATACGGATTGCAATACCATTGGTCACCTGTTCCAGAATAACGGACTGAGGGCCATCGGCAATGCTGGAAGCAATTTCAACGCCGCGGTTTATGGGACCAGGATGCATTACAATGGCATTGGGTCTGGCATAGGACAGTTTTTTTTCGGTCAGACCGTAGTTATGATAATATTCATCTTCACTGGGCAGTAAAGCGCCCTGCATACGTTCTTTCTGCAGGCGTAACATAATAATTACATCTGCATCAATAAGGGCTTCCTGCATATTATGGTAAACATGTACACCAAAGGTATTAATGCCGGCAGGGATCAGGGTTTTAGGACCCACTACACGAATTTCACTCACGCCCAGAGTGGTCAGTGCATGCATCTGGGAGCGTGCCACCCGGGAATGCAGAAGATCACCTACAATCACCACTTTTAAATTCGCAAATTCTTTTTTGTGTCGACGAATAGTAAACATATCCAGCATTGCCTGGGAAGGGTGCGAATGGCAACCGTCACCTGCATTAATAACACTGATATGCGGGGAAACATGCTGAGCGATAAAGTGTGCCGCACCGCTTTGATTATGGCGCACAATAAACATATCACAATGCATGGATTCCAGGTTGTGCAGCATATCCAGCAGGCTTTCCCCCTTGCTGGTGGCAGAGGTATTAATATTTATATTCAGGACATCAGCTGATAGCCTTTTGGCTGCCAGTTCAAAAGTTGTCCGGGTTCGGGTACTGGCTTCAAAAAACAGATTAACAATGGTTTTTCCTCTTAGCAGAGGTACTTTTTTAACGGCCTGTTCCTGCACATTGGCAAACGGTTCTGCAGCATCCAGAATACTGACCAGCTGCTGTCGTTTCAGACCTTCTATCGATAAAAAATGTTTGAGTCGTCCCTGTTCATCAAGCTGGATGTTATTGTTGATCATAAAGCACTCTCAAGAGGATTCTGTACCAGGGTCAGACTCATGGGATCAGGACCGTTCAGTTTAATTTGCTGATCGGGGTTCAGGCTGATTTTCTGACCGGTAATTTCGGCACAAATGGGTAGTTCACGTTCTCCTCGATCCAGGAGAACAGCCAGGGTGACAGATGCAGGACGACCATAATCAAATAGTTCATTTAAGGCGGCTCTGATGGTTCGTCCGGTAAACAGTACATCGTCAATTAAAATAATATGTTTATCATCCAGTCCTGCAGGTAACTGGGAAGGTTTCACTTCTGGATGCAGACCAATTTTAGTAAAATCGTCGCGATAGAAGGAGATATTCAGACTGCCTAGAGGACTGGGCAGGTTCAGGCGTTGATAGATCTGCTCAGCAATCCAGAACCCACCAGTATGAATGCCGATCATAATGACGTCATCTGGTGCCAGAGTTTGCAGCTTGCTACTGATACCCTGATACATTGTTTCCAGCAGCTGTTCCAGGTCGAGGTTCATTTCAGAGTCAGTCATTTCGTTATTATATCCAGATTTTTTAGTGGTTAATTACAACTCAACCAGCTTTGCAAAATAAGTTGTGCGGCAACCTGATCAATATCATGACCCTGCTGCTGGTGTTTTTTTACTTTTCTCCCAGGTCTGCTTTTGCGTCGGGGAGAGGTGATGCCGTCATAACCTAGTATTTCACTGGCCTCACGGGAAGTCAGGCGCTCATCCATATAATGTACTGGAAGATTGTACCGCTCATTGAGCTGTTTGCCAAAAATTTTTACTGCTGCCGTGGTTTCCTGTTCTTCACCATCCATGGTTAAAGGCAGACCGATAATAAGTGCTGCCGGATGCCATTGGGACAGGAGCTGTTCAATTGCCTGCCAGTTGATACGTTTCTGGTGTGAGATAAGTGTCGTCAGAGGTGTGGCGCTGGCAGTTAAGCGTTGCCCGACAGCAATACCGATTTTATTAGCGCTGTAGTCAAACCCCAGAAAGGTGGCATGGGACGGGTAGTCAGCAGAGGGATCAGGCATGACCGATATCACCAGAAATAAGATGAATATCAATCCCCAGCTTCATGGCTGCACTTTCCCAGCGTTGTTCATAGGGGGTATTAAATAATATCTCATTATCAGCGGGAACATTAAGCCAGGAGTTTTCCTGCATTTCACGTTCAATTTGTCCTTCACTCCAGCCGGCATAACCTAAAGCGACAAGAAAACGGTCCGGTCCTTCACCGCTGGCAATAGCGTTTAAAATATCTCTGGAGGAACTGAGTGATAAATCATCATTAATTTTAAGAGACTGGCCCCAGGAATCGGATGCGTGTTTGCTGGAATGTAAAACAAAACCATGCTCGGTTTCTACCGGCCCGCCCAGAAATACCGGGGTACTGGCAAAACGGCTGGACAGAGTGTCATTTTTTAATGGAATATCCAGCTGCTTAAGCAGATCAGCAAAAGTGACTTCAAGGGGACGATTAATAGTGAGTCCCATAGCGCCTTTATCCGTATGCTGACAAATAAAACTGACTGATTTTTCAAACATGGGATCCGCCAGCCCGGGCATGGCAATAATTAAGTGATTGGTCAGATTCATTGGTATTCTTTATTTATATGAAAAGCGATTACCGGAACCATGCGAAAATTGCCAGGTACGGGTAATAACCAGACGATTGTTGCCCTGTAACACATTATCCGGGACTTTTGCAAACGGTGCGGCCAGTTCTACAATTCGTCTGGCGGCATCATCAAGAATTTTGTGGCCTGATGATTTGCTGACTTTAACATCAATAATATTGCCATCAGGACTCAGGGCAACGGTCAGAATTAACTGGCCTTCCAGTTTTTGACGTCTTGCCTGATCAGGATAGTTGAGATTACCGAAACGTTCAATTTTTTTAGTCCAGGCTTTTAAATACATGGCATCGGGGGTTCGTCGTGTAGAGGCTGTAATATAGGTTGCTTTAGGACGTTTGGCATACATTTTCTGCTGTTCATCCAGTTCAGCTTCCATATCCACAATCTGTTTTTGCAGATCAGCGACATAATCGGCGACCAGATCAGGTTTTTTCACCGGTCTGGGTTTCTTTTTCTTAATCAGTTTGGGTGCTTTTGTCTTAGCTGGTTTATGGCTGGATAAAATTGATTTCTGTTTTGGTTTTACTGGCTCGGGAGCTGGGGCAACAGCGGGTTTATCTTTTATAAAATTACCTTCACTGGGTGTTTCACCCGGGTTTTTACTGGTAGGTCTGGTTTTATCCTTAACATTACCACCGCCAATCTGATCAGCCTGAGCCAGAAAATCAGGCTTTTCCGGTGCTTTCTCTGCATGGGTCTTAACTAAAACAATGTCCAGGGTTTGAGTGGAACGAGGTTTAGGAGGGGCAGGCATAGTGAAACTGATACCAAAAATAATGGCACCATGAACCAGTAACACAATAAAAAAAGCGGTGATCAGGCTCTCATTATGATGAATCTGGGGATGATTATAAGGCCGTGCACCGGGTTTTATATTTGCCATAGAGAATGTTTATTCAGGTGAAGCTTTATGTGGTTCGACTAAAAACTGGGTAATTATACCGCTAACCAAACCAAGTAGCACGGCAAAACTGATGAAAATGGGTAATAGTTTAAATAAGCCGGGATGGGGTATAAAAAAGTACCATGCCACAAGAAATTGTCCGCTGATATGACTTATGGAGGCAATAATTGCATAACCGATGGCACCGGGTTGATATTTTAAGTGATGGCGAAAAGGCCATTGCACCAGTAATAGACTCAGTAAACTTAATAATGCACCAGATAGACTGAGTAAAAATGTTGGAGATAAAAAAGAGCCCAGGATTAGACTGCTGATCACTACCCGTAACAGACTGACCTGTAGAGCAATTTTCCAGCCATAACGAATAAAACAGAATAGCGTAATGACGTTAGCCAGTCCCGGTTTTATGCCTGGTAAAGGACTGGGAAAGGCAGATTCTATGATATGAATGGTAATGGCCAGTGCTGCCAACAGGGCAATTCTGTGATCTTCATGGGTAGTGACAAAATGCAGTGGTTTCATTAGCGTTCACCGGCCAGAGCATCGTATTCACTGGCATAGCCCTTCAGAGTGATACTGATCCGGTTAGGCAAACAGGCGGTAGTATCTCCGGGGGTGGTTAACCAGCCGTGAAACACACAAAACTGGTTGCGGCAGGAGGAATGGATAAAGCGGGCTTTGCCCTGTTTTATTTCAATCAGGCTGGTGCCGATCCGGCCATTAAATTTCAGTAATCGGTCGTTCTTCAGCGAGTATTCGGTAGGCGATTGATCATCGATTTGTACTATTAAGGTATCGGCCTTACCAATAGCCTGACCAAACCACAGGCTGAAATACAGCCACACACACAATAGTACTGCCAGTAATATAATGATAATATCGGTACCTTTAAAGTGGATTGTTCCGCTTCCAGGTGCATTAGTCATGAGTTGAGAAGATGCTGGTTGAATTTTCTGTCAGCAGTTCCAGACGTTTGGCCATTGCCGGTGACAGATAGATATGATTATCGGAATCAATTAACAGCAGATGGGTAACACCCATTTTACGGGCAATATTCATGGCTTTTTCGGGACCGGCCAGAAAAATAGCGGTAGCAGCAGCATCAGCACGTCCAGCATCAGTATCCAGTATGGTAACAGCTCGAACACCCTGACCGGGATAGCCGTTACGAGGGTCAATAATATGGTGATAATGTCGCCCATTGGCAATAAAAAATCGTTCATAATCCCCTGAGGTAAACAGAGCTTCACCGCTATTGAGTTGTATAGCTGCCAGGATGGCCGGTTGAGATGGATCCTGAGCATTTTGTGGATTTTTAATGCCGATACGCCAGGGCTGCTGATTTTTAGAACCGGTAACTTTTAAATCACCGCCGGCATTAATCAGTGCATTGTCTATATGATGCGCTTTTAAAATAGTTAGCATTTTTTCAATGGCTACACCTTTGGCAAAGGCCCCGAAATCAAGTATTACTGCAGGATTATCGGATTGCACAAAGCTCTTATTTGCAGTATTTTTAAACACTTTCAGGTTGGCCATCTCCGGTTTTCGGTCAACGATGCTTTGAATTGCTTTGGGGGATGGGAGGTGAAATTGGAAATTGTCATTTTCCAGCTGATCAAACTGCCACAGGCGAATAAGCTGTCCTATGGCCGGATTAAACAGCCCTTCACTTTGTTGTGATAGCGTCTGACTTTGTTTAATAAGTTCGGCCAGTTCATTTGAAATGGCAACCGGTTTTAATAAAGCAAGCTGCTGGTTGACCTGAGCCAGTTCACCGCCTTTCCAGGGATGCCATTGTAAATGCAGGCGGTCAAATTCACTGCTGATTTCACTAATGGCATCTTGTGCCTGCTGAGAATTTCTGGTGACAATGGAGATATCAATTAATGTACCAAAAGCAAATAACTGCTGTTGATAAAGCTGAGGTCCAGGGGCCGGTTGACAGGAAACCAGCAGTGTCAGCAGACTCACAAACAGTAATTGTCCAGGATGTATTTTAATGGCCATAATAGACTCTAGGTATTTAACTGCTGTTCAATAGCATCCATAAGCAGAGCACTGATATTCAATTGATATAAGGCATCAAGTTCGCGGATACAGGTCGGACTGGTGACATTAATTTCGGTGACGTAATCACCAATAACATCCATGCCGACAAATAGTAAGCCCATTTCCTTCAGGCGTGGTGCAACCTGTTTACATAACCAGTAGTCCCGCTCTGTGAGCGGTATACCAACACCACTGCCGCCGGCAGCCAGGTTGCCGCGGGTTTCACCTTCAGGGGGAATGCGTGCCAGAGCATAATCAACCGGGGTGCCGTTAATAATTAAAATACGTTTATCACCCTGAGTTATTTCCGGAATAAAGCGCTGCGCCATAATATACTGGCGGGCATGGTCTGTTACTGTTTCCAGAATAACATTTATATTGGGGTCGGTTTCAGTGACCCGGAAAATAGAATGACCGCCCATACCTCCCAGAGGTTTTATAATAATATCCCTGTGCTGCTGTAAAAATTGTTTGAACTGGTCTTTATTTCGGCTGACCAGTGTGGGGACGGTACATTGAGGAAATTGCAGGGTAAACAGTTTTTCATTAGCATCGCGCAGTGAACGAGGTTTATTCACAATGAGTGCTCCATGCTGTTCTGCCAGTTCAAGAATATAGGTGACGTAAATATATTCCATATCAAAAGGCGGATCTTTGCGCATTAAAATAACATTAAGCTCAGACAGAGCGAGGGATTGTGGCTCAGTTAGAAAATGATACCAGTTCTGCTCATCGTCTTTAAGCTGGAGTTGCCGGGTTCTGGCACAGGCAGTGTTTTCCTGAATAAACAGATCCTGCATTTCCATATAATGTATTTCGTAGTTGCGTTGCTGTGCTTCCAGCAACATGGCAAAACTGCTGTCTTTTTTAATATTAATAGATGAAATGGGATCCATTACAATGCCAAGCCTGATGGTCATAATATTACCTCGCTGATTTACTCTATTCTAACTGTTCACAGGCATGGGTAGAAAGAAATTTATTATAGAAAAGCAGTTTTTTAGATAATTTAAAGATTTTAAACTATACTTTTAATTTAAGGGGTGGTAGCCCCTGCCAGAAATTAAATCCTGTTATCAGGATGAAATCTGTTTTTTTTGAGGCTTATGGGCTAATATTTTATTGAACCGCTTATTTATGAGAACTTGCCATTAATAAAAAAATGGCACATTGTCAATAAGCAGGTTAAAAATTATCCTTGTTTTATAATGCGTTACACACTTTTGTTAAAAAAATCATCAATCTATATGGTATGTCGGCTAAAGTTGTGCTAAAAATACTCTTTTGTATGCTTAAAATAGATGTTTAAAAGTCTGGTTCATATGCTAAACATGTATTAAATGAGTGCCAAGTGAAATTTTAAGCAGGTATTTAAAGCACTGAGCTGTTTTTAACGCGGCTACATACTCAAAAAAGTTTAAATTTATTTTTGCTGGAATTTGTTGGGGGATAAGTGGGAACATCTGATACAAACCTTCTTGATGGCCTGAAAGTCATGGTCATTGACGATAGTAAAACCATTCGTCGTACTGCTGAAACCCTGTTAAAAAAATCAGGCTGTGAAGTTGTAACGGCCGTTGACGGCTTTGAAGCCCTGTCAAAAATCCTTGAACATCGTCCTGATATTATTTTTGTTGATATTATGATGCCACGGCTCGATGGTTATCAAACCTGTGCTTTAATAAAAAATAATAAAATGTTTAAAGAAACCCCCGTTATCATGCTATCCAGTAAGGATGGTCTTTTTGACCGTGCCAGAGGACGCATTGTCGGCTCGGAACAATATCTGACCAAGCCGTTTACCAAAGATGAACTACTGGGTGCAATTACCCGCTATGTACATAAAGAAACAACATAATAAAAAAACAAAATATAGAGAGATAAAATTATGGCACATATTCTTGTTGTGGATGATTCACCGACTGAAACTCACATCATTTCTTCTTCCCTGGAAAAACAGGGGCATCGAATTTCCGTTGCTGTGGATGGCAGGGATGGCGTTGAAAAAGCGACTCAATTAATACCGGATCTGATCTTAATGGATGTCGTGATGCCTGAACTGAATGGTTTTCAGGCTACCCGTCAGTTAACCAATCAACCGGAAACTGCCAATATTCCGGTTATTATGGTCACTACCAAGGATCAAAAAACCGATAAAATGTGGGCGGAACGGCAGGGTGCCAAAGGCTATATAACCAAGCCTTTTGTGGAAGCAGAATTAATTGATGAAGTGAATCGATTATTACTCAGCTAAGGAATATGAGCCGTTATGCCGGTTATTTTAAATACCGAGTCATCATGGTGAAAATTTTGAACCGGTATTTTACTTATCCCAAATACCGGGTGTTCAATCAGGAATATACATGAACTTTGAACCACAAAATCCGGGTGAAATCATCCAGCTGTTACAACAGATGGAAGCTTATAGTCGGGAACATGCAGCTCCATTGCCACTGGAAGAGGAAATTAAATCCGTATGGTCGGGTATTGGTTTTCGAATTGGTAAGCATCGATTTGTGGCACCGATGGAACATGTACGGGAGATAATGAAATACCCTCAGGTATCTCAGGTACCGGGCAGTAAAGAATGGGTAAGGGGCATTGCTAATATTCGAGGTAATCTGTTACCGGTCTTTGATTTACAGGGTTTTTTGTCTAGTGTTATTACACCTGTTCGTCGTGAAACTCGTATTCTGGCCATTGCCAGAGACAAGTTGAATGCCGGTCTTATTGTGGATGAAATTTACGGTATGAAACATTTCGATCAGCAGCGCTTTGACCCGCGTATGACATACGATGTGCAGTGGCATAAATATATGAAGGGTGGTTATGATGTTAATGAAGAGAGCTGGGTTGTCTTTAATTTAAACCGATTAATTGATAACAGTGATTTCCTCAATGTTGCCCTGAAATAGTGAATTAAACCAGGGGCAATAGATGAAAGATTAACTGCCCCTAACAACGAATGATAAATGATAAATAATAAATACTACAAAAACTCATAGTGATGATTTAGGAGCCGATTTAAAATGCAAGGTGAAACTACAAACAGAAAGAGCGTCTATGTGCCCTTTACACTCCTGGTAGTCTTCGTGGTCGCCATGGTAGTTGTCTACTGGATGGCATTTACCAAAGAAAACCAGGACACTCAATACCTTTCCCTTGTGACGGAACAGCGGGTTCTATCTCAGGGACTGGCAAAATCAGCAACGTTAGCAGCTGAGGGTAATGAAGATGCATTTGTCAAATTACGTCAATACGGAAAAGAATTCCGTAACAATATGAAACTGCTTTCAGGCATTGATCCTGAAACCAGCGAGAGTAAATTACCACCGACTGCACAGGAAGCCTATAATCGCCTTAATAAAACCTGGCGAGAATACAGCAAACATATTGATACGGTTCTGAACAGTCAGGAAACCATTCTTATTCTTTCTGAAGATATTAAAGCAATTAATGAACAGATGCCGGATATGCTTAACGCTGTTAATGAAGTGGCAGAAATTCTGGTAGAAAGTAATGCCCCTAATCGTCAGGTTTACCTGGCAACACAGCAGTTAATGTTTATTGAACGTATTTCCGGCAATATTTCAGTCATGATGTCAGGCGGTAATGATGCGGCACAAAGTGCTCAGCGTTTTGGACTGGATACGGCAACTTTTAAGCGAGTTCTGGATGCACTGATAAACGGCAGTAAAATGCTGGGAGTAGACAAAGTTGAAAATCCTGAAGCCGTTGAGTTACTGGTCGAAGTCGCCGGTATATATGACAGTATTAAAAACAAAGTGGCTGATATTCTGGAACGTTCTCCAGAAACATTTGAAATTACTAATAGTGCAATGGCCATCTATAACAATTCAGAAGTACTGCTGCAGCAAATCAGTGCTCTGGGCGAAACCTATCAGGAAGCGGTAGCAAATGATACTACTTTGTCGGTTATTGGTAATGTTCTGGCCGGCTTAACGGTATTTATGTTCTTTATGATTGGCGCTTTATTAATTTCTCAGGAAAAACGTAACGCCAGAGAAACTGAAGAACAGCGTAATGAAATTGAAGCCCAGAATAATAAAAATGAAGCAGCTATTATGCGGCTTCTGGATGAAATGGGAGCACTGGCAGATGGTGATTTGACGGCTCATGCGACGGTTACCGAAGATATTACCGGAGCCATTGCTGACTCTATTAACTACACTATTGATGCATTACGTAATCTGGTAACTCAAATTAATGATACCACAGTACAGGTATCCTCAGCCGCACATGAAACCCAGGCAACAGCCATGCATCTGGCCGAAGCCAGTGACCAGCAGGCAGCGCAGATTACTACAGCCAGTTCAGCGGTTAACCAGATGGCTGCGTCAATTGAAGAAGTATCTTCTAACGCCAATGACCTGGCCAATGAAGCGAGTAAATCGGTTGAAATTGCGAATAAAGGTTCTATGGTGGTACAGGATACCATTAGCGGCATGGATACTATTCGTGAACAGATTCAGGAAACCTCCAAACGGATAAAACGTCTGGGTGAGTCCTCTCAGGAAATTGGCGATATTGTTGAAATTATTAACGACATTTCTGAACAGACCAATATTCTGGCTTTAAATGCAGCCATTCAGGCGGCTATGGCCGGTGACGCAGGTCGTGGTTTTGCGGTGGTTGCGGATGAAGTACAGCGACTGGCGGAACGTTCAGGTAATGCCACCAAGCAGATTGAAGCACTGGTTAAAACCATTCAGGCGGATACCAATGAAGCTGTTATCTCTATGGAACGCAGTACCTCAGAGGTAGTGCAGGGTGCGAGACTGGCACAGAATGCGGGCGCTGCACTAGAAGAGATTGAGCATGTATCATCCTCTCTGGCGAAACTGATTCAGGCTATTTCAGACACCACCAGACAACAGTCTATTGCTGCGGTCAGTATTTCTGATTCCATGAATGTGGTACAGGAAATTACTACACAGACATCAGCGGGTACCAACGAAACGGCAGCATCTATTGGTAATCTGGCAGAACTGGCAAATGATCTAAGACAGTCAGTTGCAGGCTTTACCTTACCCAGCAATGATGACGAGTAATAATTACTTAACCTTGAGACAACAAATCCAGTACCATTATTTTAGTTACACGAAATTTTTAAACTTATGTTGGTTAAATTTTCTGGTGCCTGGAAACGTAATTAAGGTAAAAAAAGCAAACCGGATAAAATCAGGGAACTTACGGGTTTATGGTGGCATTGAATAGTACCGTAGCACGCTTTGAGCAAATGGATGATATCCAGTTTGAGCGTTGGACCGATCTGCTTGAACAGCGAACCGGTATGCACCTACCCAGAGAACGGCGTTCATTTCTTGAAACCAGTCTGGGTTTAAGAATGAAAGAAATCGGTGTGCATAATTATGCAGCCTATTATGAACATCTGCAGTCAGAACGCTATGGACAAAGAGAGTGGCTGACTCTGGTGGATCGTTTAACCGTTCATGAAACTCGTTTTTTTCGTCATCAACCCTCAATAGATGTACTGGAACAGATTATTTTACCTGTATTATTTGATTCAGAAGCGGATCGTAAAAATTTACAGATGTGGAGTGCTGGATGTTCTACCGGGGAAGAAGCATATACGCTTGGAATGGTAGCAGATCAGTTTCTGCAAAAACGAAATAGCCAGAAAAACTGTTATATATCTATTATTGGAATGGATATTAGTGTCCCTGCACTGGTCCGTGCCCGAAAAGCTGTATATAACAGATATAAGGTTCGATATGTGCCGGATAATTATCTTAATAATTATTTTACAGCACAGCAGGATGGTCGTTATCAGGTTAAAGAACAGTTAAAAAAAAGAGTCTGTTTTGTACCCTTTAACATTATTGATATGAAAAAAGTGCTGCTTGAGCCAATGGATATCATCTTTTGCCAGAATGTTCTTATTTATTTTAATCGTGACCGGCGAAAACAGATTATTCATCAACTGGTCAGACGTTTAAAAAAAGGTGGCTTTTTAGTAATGGGGGCAGGAGAAGCATTAAATAATCCTCATCCAGAACTTAAAAAAATCGATTTTGCCAATGCCCTGGCATTTGTAAAGAAATAAAGTAACTATTCAGCGTGTTTAGATTTTGCCACAGTTCAAGGCACAATAGCTTCGCTACCTCAAAGAGGCGCACGGAGAATGTGAGCATATACAAATATGTGACCATTCGAGTACAAAAATAACGCCGAAATGGGGTAAAAGATGAATACGCTGAGTAGTTACGAAATAAACATAATAATTATAGTGATACACCAAACTATGCGTGTATCAGACAACAAAACTGTGGAGCAAAAATGGCGACCGATTTTAAACATGGCGGCCTGAAATGGGTGATTGATGAGATTTATGAGAGTCTCAAACAGGCACGTGTACATTTTGAATCATTTGTTGAGGATGATGAAGACACTTCCCAGCTGCAATTTTGTACTACCTATCTGCATCAGGTATCAGGCAGTCTAAATATGCTTGAACTGGGTGGTGCTGCTCTACTTAGTGAAGAAATGGAATATTTATCTCAGGCTATCTATGACGATAAAGTTATTCGCAGGGAAGACAGCTTTGAAGTATTAATGAGAGCTTTGATTCAGCTACCGGATTATCTTGAACGTCTGCAACGCGGTGCCCGTGATCTGCCTATGGTTCTATTACCGCTATTGAATGATCTGCGTGCATCAAGAGGAGAGCAGTTGCTGACAGAGGGGGCGGTTTTTGCTGCAGACTTAAGTCTGGATGAAATCAAACCAGAACCTGACAATGGCATTGACCCTGCTCAACTGGCAAAAAAAATTCGTCATCATTTTCATCTTGGATTATTAGGCTGGTATCGTGACAGTAATAGTATAGCCAGTCTGAATAAAACCAGTAAAGTTGTATCAAAACTCAAAGAAACCGTAAAAACTGCTAATTTCTTTCAACTCTTTAGTTTGCTGGAAGCCTTTATTGAAGGCTTAATGGATAAGGTAATTGAACCCAGTGCTTCAACAAAATTACTACTGGGACAGGCTGATCGTTATATCAAGCATTTAATTGATGTGGGTGAAAGTACCAATTTATTTACAGATGATGATGCGCTGGAACTCTTAAGTC